>CAYJHF010000036.1:0-284 GCA_964369905.1 uncultured Mailhella sp.
ACGTGCTTTTCTTAGACTGATTTCTGACTCTTGAATTTCACTGAGCATTGCTTTGAACTCTCGCAAATCCCTATGATAAACAGCCACAAAATACTGATCCACAATTTTAATTTTATAGAGAGTAACTTCTATAGGAAAAGGTTCAGCATGGCGATTTTGAAACATAGCCTCAAAACGACTATAGCCTGTTCTTAGCACTTCATCATATTGAGCTTTCATAAACTCCTTTGAATCCATGCCATTGGGTTGATATTTTGGCAAGAGATTGAAAAAATTATCAATAT
>CAYJHF010000036.1:294-17087 GCA_964369905.1 uncultured Mailhella sp.
CGCACACTTTCTAAGTTACAATCGATTAAGTTGAAGTTGGTATCCCAAATTTCTGCTCCCATGGGGAAAGTGTCAAGCATGGCTCTTATACGCTCTTCTGCTTCCTTTTTTTTCTGTAAACTTGCTTTTATTTCACGTAAATCTCTATGGTAAGTAGCTACAAAATATTTATTATTTATCTTTACTTTATAGATAGTTACTTCCAAGTATAAGTCTTCTTCAAAGCGATTGCGAGTATGAAATTCAAAGCGAGTATAGCCTGATTTAAAGGCTTCTTTAATTTTATCTAGGGCAAATGTCTTGGAAACTTCCCCATTGGGTTGGTATTTTGGCATAATGATAAAAAAATTATCAATATATTCTTGCCTAGTATTATAACCAAATAAACGCACACTTTCCAAATTGCAATCAATTATATTAAAATTTTCGTCCCAAATTTCTGCTCCCATGGGAAAAGTATCAAATATTACTTTAATTCGCTCTTCTGCCTCTTTTGCCTTGGATTCACTAGCCTTAATCTCTCGTAAATCCTTTGTAAAAGCAATTACATAGTAAGAATTATCATATTCAACTCTCTTTAATATAACATTTACGGGAAGAGGTTCTCCATTTATGTTTATGTGCATAAACTCAAAACTGCAAAAACCTTCATTAAAAGCTATTGTTAGCTTTTCGTAAGCAAAAACTTTTGATGGAATATTGCCTTGATATTCTGGGAAAAAATCATAAAATTTATCAATAAATTCTTGTTTGCTTGAGGCACCAAATAGTGAAACAGCTTCATTATTACAGTCAATATTTTTATAAATAGTTTCACCGTTTATTTCTTCACGCACCCAAAATTGAGCACTTAAAGGTGTAGCATCAAGCATTATTTGAGTGCGAATTTCAGCATCTCTTAGTTTTTCTTGGCTTTTAGCCAATTCACGCAAATCATGAGCATAACAAAAAATTATTGGTAACTTGCCGTCATCAGCCTTTACTAAAAAAATTTCAGCAGGAATTTCCTCACCATTTATTCCTTGATAAGTCCAAAAAAGCCTTGTAGAACCATGCTTTACTGCTTCACGTAGTTTTTCAATACGTAAATCCGTTGATAAAGTTCCATTTGGTTGAAACATTGGAGAAAATTTCTTGTGATTTTCAATATATTCTTTTTTGCTACTAACTCCAAGTAGTTCCACCATGCCACGGTTGCAATCTATAAGATCGAAGTGATTATTCCAAATACTCACTCCAATAGGAGCCATTTCATAAATTTTTTGAGCATTGCGTAAAGTACGCATATTATAGTCAAAAACTGTATTAAAATGTTTTACATCTGATAAAAAGCTTGTAACAACCTCTTCTCCATTATATTCAGCCCTAAGCATAAAACAGTCAAAAAAAACAGGCTTACGATCCTTATCTCTGATTGTCCATTCAAAATGAATTATCCCTTCTTCAAAGGCTTTATCTATGTATAATCTTCTAAGATTTGAAGAATTTTGTCCATTGGGCTGAAAAGTTGGCATAATATCTGAAAAGCTCTCAATATACTCTTCAGCATTTTTTACCCCAAACATTTTTAAGAATTTATCATTACAATAAACTGGAGTTTGCTCCTTTGTCCACGAAACAATACCCTGTGGCATACTATCAAGTACAGCATCAGTTAGAACAAGCTTAAAATTATCAGTATTGTATTGCCCCATTTTATAAACCTTCTATTTATGAATTATGTAAATAATACTATATAATGCTGTATTTGGATAAAAATTGTTTTCTAACTATCAATATCTGTTCTGTTTGAAACATAATCAATATCGGCTCTGCCGTCATAAATTTGAAAATTGTTTTTGCCATTTGTTTTAGCACTATACAATGCAATATCAGCATGTTTATATAGTTGTTCAAAACAGTCTCCATGGGTAGAGAAAAAAGCAATTCCAATACTGGCAGACATTACAACAGTTTTATCCTGCTCTTGAAATACTTGATGAAAATGTGAACAAATATGTTTACATTTTTCAGTTACAAGAAATTCTGAGCTTGTATCCCTCATAAACACAAAAAACTCATCACCACCAATTCTTCCAACTATATCGTTATGCCTAAATAAATTCTTCAAATAGTTTGCACAGTCTTTGATTACTTTATCACCAAATTGATGTCCAAATGTGTCGTTTACACCTTTAAAATTATCCAAATCAATAATAATTAAACTGTGTTGGTCAAGTGTGGCATCTGAAGTTTTAATAATATTTTCTATTAATTCTTCTGTAGTTCCCTTATTATATATTTCAGTCAAAGAATCAAGTTCTGACATTTTTTTCAAAATAGCTGCTTCTTTTTCCTCTTCATCAATATTTTCCATAAAGCCAATTGCTCTTTCAAACAGTAATCCTGATTTGCTACTTTGTATCGGAACACCAGTGAAACCACACCAAATATAATCACCATCATGGTGTAATATTCTAATTTTAATTTCCGGAACCTGCTCACCATATTTTAATTTAACAATAGAACTTATGGCAAGTTCAATGTCTTCTTCATAAATAAACTGAGCTAATCCATTTTTTGAAATTTCAAATTTTTCTGTCTCTCGGCCAAAAACTTCCTGTAGTTTACCAGTTATCTTAACATAATCTTCTTTAAAGTTCCATTCCATAATAAATTTATTAGTTTGTGTTGCCACAAACCTTAAGTTTCTTTCACCTTCTTCGGCATATTTTATAAGTTCACTTTGAGAGCGGTAAATTATAATAAGAAATACGGAACATACTAAAATAATATTTACTATTAAAATACTTGTTTCATTTAAATTTGTCTTTATTTTTTGGTCAGTAATATTTTGTGGAATAACATTATACATCACCCAATTATTAATTCCTATAGGGCTAAAATAGGCTGTGCGCTCAATATCTCTGGCCATATACTTAATAAAACCTGATTGCTTATTGCTTGCAGCAGAAATCAGGTTATCATAGCTAAAACCATCTAAATAACTAACACTTTCTAATATTTCATAAAAAGATCTATCTATTTCAACTAGATTAGAGTTACTGTGTATAACAAATTCCCCATTTGAGTCAATTACATGATAATATCCACCAATCTCATAAAAGGTTTTACTAAAATTATAAGAAAGAGTTTGTGTTTCAAGAACACCTTGTAGGTAAAAAATCAAATCACCATGGCTATTTATAAAAGGAACACTCACAGCAATTGCATTACCACCAATATTTTCATCATAGTATGTTTCAGAAATAATAATTTCTTTATTTTTCATTTGTTCTGAAAATTTATATTTTGTTTTAATTACGTTATCTTCCAAAACAATGTATGCTTGTTCATTTGGCATAATAACCATAATTTTCGAAAAATCTTCTAGTTCTATTAATTCACCCAAAATGTTTATAAAAGAATTTTCTTCGTAAGAAAAATTATCTAAAAATTTTGTAATAGTTAGCAAAGAATGCACATATTTCTCAAAGGCAAGCTCAACAGTATTGGCATTATTGTAAGTTATTGATTCTAGAGTGGTTTCAGCTCTCGTAACTTCATTATCTTTAATTGCCTCATAAAAAAAATAACCTGAGAGTAAAACCCACGCAAGTAGCAAGAATAAACCAATGAGGTTGGAAAATTTTACTCTAAATATATTTCTCAATTTAACACCTTTTTGCGTAAATAAAATTATAAAACAAAAATTATTACCTTATGTTCAAAAAAAAACTTAAAAATATAAATAATAAAGAGATGTTAACCTAGCGTAATACTTATTTGTATTTTTTGAAAATATAATCGATTTTCATTTTAAAGTCAACTAAATGACAAAACATATTTAATATTAATACTTATACTTAAACTTTCTATACTACCTAAATAAATTTTCTTGACCTTAACCTTTGCTAAGAGTAAGGTTCTAAAAGAATTGAATAAAATATAAAAATTATACATTTATTTTATATAATTGTATTAAAAAATAGTAGGATAATTAAAGTGCATAATATTCCTGAAGCATTAAAAATTTTAGTGGAACAGATTTCAAAATTACCCGGTCTTGGTCCAAAATCAGCCATGCGTATTGCCATGACATTATTAAAGTGGCCTGAAGCCCAAACAGCAAAGCTTGGAAAGGATATTTTTGAGCTAAGAAATAATTTACATCTTTGCCAGGAATGTGGAGCTATTTCAGATTGTAACCCTTGCTCAATTTGTTCTGATGGGCAAAGAGCTAATGATGTTTTATGCCTTGTTTCAGAGTGGGATAGTTTACTAAGCCTTGAAGAAGGTGGTTTTTATAAGGGAAAATACTTTATTTTAGGCGGACTTTTAGCCCCTTTAGAAAATAAACCAGCTGAAGCTTTAGAAATTGATAAATTGCTTGCAAAGCTACAAAGAAGTAATGTTCAAGAAATTATTTTTGCCCTTGGAGCAACAGCAGAGGCAGAAGCTACCGCACTGTTTGTAAGAGAAAAAATTCAAAATAAATTTCCTAAAATCAATATTACTCGCCTAGCTCAGGGAATACCCTTGGGAGCTGAAGTAAAGTTTATGGACAAAGAAACTCTTAGGCAATCCTTGCAATATAGACAAAACTTGTAGGATTTATATTGTCCAATAAATTTAAGCCTGAATAAAATTAAAATATCTTATTCAGGCTTGTTTTTATGAGGAGGTTGAAGGAAATATTTTAATCGACTATCCTACAGTGTAAAACTTATCCCCTTGCACTCTACAGACAGGACATTCACCCTTATATGGGCCTTCATGGGTAAAGCCACAAAGTGGACAGATATAAAAATCAACATTGGCTAATTCATTGTTTGCAGCCTTTTTATAAAGATTTGCATGAACATCTTCAACTTCATTTACAAAACCCATATATTTAGCAACAGCTTCATTGCCCTCTGCTTTAGCATCTTGAATCATTTCAGGGTACATTTTTGTAAATTCAAATGTTTCACCATTAATGGCATCTTGTAGGTTAGCAGCGGTATCTCCCATTTTGCCAGCAGCTTTAAAGTGAGCGTGTGCATGAATAGTTTCAGCTTCAGCAGCAGCTCTGAATAATTTTGCTACAAGAGGATTTCCTTCTTGATCAGCTTGTTTTGCATAGGCAAGATATTTACGATTGGCTTGGGATTCACCGGCAAAAGCGGCCATTAGATTTTCTTGAGTTTTTGACATTTTTTTTCTCCGTCTATTCTTTTTAAAGTTATTAGTTACTCTTCATTATCAGTAACAATTCCTATTTATATTTTTTTAATATGCTTGTAAAGCTTTTTTTTGTAAAAAAATAAAAAAAATATTAAAAATATAATAAGTATAATAAATATTATAATTTTTTTAAAGAATTAAATATTTGTAAAGCTTTTTTCTTGCCTATATTTTCTAAACTTTCCAACTCGTGAAGGCTAACATTTTTGATTTTATCTAGATCTTTAAAATTATCCCATAATAGCTTAACTGTTTTAGGGCCCAAGTTGGGTAGGCGTAAAAGCTCAGCTTGCAAAGTACGTTTACCTCTAGCTCTTCTATGTTTTCCAATGGCAAAATCATGGCAACTATCCCTAACTGATTGTAAAAATAACAATTCAGCACTGCCACTTTTAAAGGAAAGAGGATTTGTCCTATTGGGTAGAAAAATTTTATCGTCTAAATTACCTGCTCGCCTGTCAGCTAAGCCTTGCTCATTTCTGGCCTTGGCTATACCTGCTAGAATAAAGGGGAAATTGTTTAAAAAATCAGGATTATTTGCTTTAAAATATTCATAAAAAGCCTTATATACAGTATTAATTTGCCCTCGCCCCCCATCAATAAGCATTAAGTCAGGAAAAGGGCTTTCATGTTTGGCCCTTAAACTTGCGAATTTATATAAGGCAGCATAATCATCGCCATTGCCATCTTCTATGTTCCACACCCTATATTCTGACTTGTGAGGCTTTCCATCTTGATAAACCACCATTCCTATTTTTGTATCTGCTCCAGAGGTGTGTGAAACATCAATACATTCTATTTTTCGTATGGCATTTTCAGATTGAAATAAAGTAGCTAGGCGTAAATCCATGCCAACATCTGCTCTCTTAAATTGAGTTTCTTTTGCATTTGACTTAGCCATATTTACAAGCATTTGTTCTTCTAAACTCTTTGCCACTGCAATTTTAACATTAGCACCCTTCCACTCTGTAAGCATCTGCGCTATGCTTTCCAAGGTAGATAAATTTTCATTTTCTTCTTCTAGTTCTTCTTGTTTTACAGCGGTAGTTAACTGCATAAGCTTAGATTCATTTAAAGCCCATGGAATTATAATTCGTGACGGAATATCTTTACCCGGACTATAGAATTGTCCCAAAAAGCTGATAATTAATTCCTCTGCATCTTCAAGCAATAAGTGAGGCCAGAAAAAAGCTGCTTTATCAATTACAGCACCACCCCTAACAAATAAAATACCAAGAGCCAGTCCGTCACCTCGAAAAACCAAACCAATCACATCTTGATCCATTTGATTTGACAAAATCACACTTTGTTTTTCAAGAGTTCTTTCTATTGACTTGCGTTGATCTCTAAGACTTGCTGCCTTTTCAAATTCTAAATTTTCAGCAGCAAATTCCATATCAATTGTAATTTTTTCGATTAATTCTTTAGATTTACCGGACAAAAAAAGCTGTACCTGTTTGATTAACACCCTATACGTTTCTAAACTCACTGTACCTGAACATGGAGCTAAGCAAAGATTAAGATGGTAATATAAACAAGGGCGAACCCTATTTTTCATAGCTCTATCAGTGCAACGCCTAAGAGCAAACATACTGTGAATGCTTTTCCAAGTGTCCCTTGCTGCCTGACTTGAAGTAAATGGGCCAAAATATTTTGCGCCGTCCTTTTTGACTTTACGCACAATTTCAAGACGAGGGAAAGGGGCTTTGCTGTCAATTCTAAATAAAATATATTGTTTATCATCACGCAGAACAATATTATAATGGGGACGATGTTTTTTAATTAAACTTGCTTCCAGTAAAAGCGCTTCTTTTTCTGTACTTGTGGTTAAAAAATCAAGGCTACAAGCATGGCTCATCATTGCTCTGGTCTTACCGGTCAATTGTTCAGGAGGCCTAAAATAAGAGAGCACCCTTTTTTTCAAGTGCCTTGCCTTGCCAATATAAATTATTCTTCCGCCTTTGTCTTTATAAATATAAACCCCGGGACAAAGAGGAATGTCTTTTGGTTTATCCATTTGCTTTACAGTTTTTATGAATCACAACAATCACAATCATTTGCTTGAATAGGATATTCACCTGTAAAACAGGCTGTACAGTAACAAGTTGGACAGGCCACAGTGCTCATTAATC
Source organism: uncultured Mailhella sp. (assembly GCA_964369905.1). Classification (GTDB taxonomy): domain Bacteria; phylum Desulfobacterota; class Desulfovibrionia; order Desulfovibrionales; family Desulfovibrionaceae; genus Taurinivorans. The sequence goes on from CAYJHF010000036.1 coordinate 7,632, forward strand.
CATCAATGGTGAGATAGTGCAAAGAATCAAGCCCAAGTTCCAAGCGAATCTGCTCTGGAGTTAAGCTTGTGGCAATAAGTTCCTTTGGTGAAGGAAAATCTACCCCATAAAAACAAGGGAATTTCACAGGTGGACTACTTACCCTAAAATGCACTTCCTTAGCCCCAAGCCTGCGCAACTTTGAAACCCTGGTTCTAACAGTGGTTCCCCTGACAATAGAATCATCGCAAACCATAAGTTTTTTATCTTTAATCATTGATTTTACAGGATTAATCTTTACCCTTACTCCAAACTCTCTCATGCTCTGAGTGGGCTGAATAAAGGTGCGCCCCACATAGTGATTTCTAATTAGGGCGTGTTCATAAGGTGCATTGGCCTCTTGAGCAGCCCCAAGGGTTGCATAAATTCCGGAATCAGGAAAGGGAATAACGCAATCAACCTCTTCTCTAGCTTCTCTAACCATGGTCTGCCCCATTTTTTTTCGGCATTGATAAACACTTTCACCACCAAAAATCACAGAATCAGGGCGAGCAAAATATACCAGCTCAAAAATACACTGCTTAACAGGAGTTCCTTCGCCAAAACGATAAGACTTTAGATTATTTTCACGCTCTATTACAAGCATTTCGCCAGGTAAAACATCGCGTACATATTCAGCTTCAAGTAAATCAAAAGCACAGCTTTCAGAAGCAAAAACATAGGAATTTTCATCTGAAATTTTTCCAAGCAAAAGGGGGTGAAAGCCATGGGGGTCACGCAGGGCAATAAGCTTATCATTGGCCAAGATTACTATGGAATAAGAGCCTTGAATTTGGCGGCAAGCGTCTAAAATTGCTTCCTCAAGACTCATGGAGCGAAGACGATGGGAAATTAAATGCACAAAAATTTCTGTGTCGCTATTGCTTTGAAAAATTGCGCCCTCATCTTCCAATTCCTTGCGAAGTTCACAGGCGTTTAATAGTCTTCCATCGTGAGCAATGGCTAATTGTAAACCCTTACTCATACGCACTGCAATGGGCAAGGCACTACGCACTCCACGGTTTTCACTTGAACCATACCTAATATGCCCAATGGCATAATTGCCGGCTAAATTTTGTAAATCTTCTTCTTGAAATACATCATGCACGAGCCCGGCACCTACATATAAATGCTGATTTTTTCCATCAAAAGTTGTAATTCCGGCACACTCTTGCCCTCTATGCTGCAAGGCATAAAGGCCAAAATAAGTTAACCTTGAAGCTTCCGTATGCCCACTTATACCCAATACTCCGCACATAATTTCTCCTTTTAAACATGATTATATGGTAATTTCATCTGAAATTACTATATTGATTGCTATAGCAGTCAACCACTGCGTTGGCATAAGTACAATTTTATTGCACCGTTAAGTGCCGAAGCAAGTGTGCCTTTAAAAGTTGACATTGCTGATGTCAACTTAAAATACTATATAGTTGAATTATATTTAAAATGCAGTATTTTATTCATAATATTTTTATTTCAATTATTCTAAATTGTAAAGTATTAATTTATTAGAAAAATATTATTAGATTTAACAATTTTACTTGACTGTAAAAACTTGATGGTATAAATTCCCAATAAGATGTTATATAATTATTAGTTATATAACATACTTTTTTAATAACTGGAGGAATTATGTCAGGTATTATGTACTTTTTTGCAGCTCTAGGAGCTCTTGTGCTTGGCTACATTTTTTATGGAAGTTTTGTAGCAAAAGTTTTTGGATCCGACGAAAACAGAGCAACTCCTGCCATCACTAAAGCTGATGGTGTGGATTATGTAGAAATGAAACCAGGTAAAATATGGCTTATTCAGCTTTTAAATATTGCCGGTGTTGGACCTATTTTTGGACCTATTTTAGGTGCTTTATATGGCCCTGTAGCCTTAGTTTGGATTGTTATTGGTGCTATTTTTGCCGGTGCAGTTCATGACTTTCTTTCAGGTATGATGTCCATGCGTTATGGTGGCAGTAATATGCCAAATATCGTAGGCTATACCTTGGGTAATGTAGCTAAGCAATTTATGCGTGTATTTTCTGTAGTGCTTTTACTTCTTGTTGGAGTTGTATTTGTTTCTGCTCCGGCCGGACTTTTAGCGGTGCTCACACCTGATTGGTTGAACTTTAACACTTGGATGATTATAATTTTTGCTTACTATTTCTTAGCAACTATCTTACCTATTGATAAAATCATTGGTAATCTTTATCCATTATTTGGTGCTGTTCTTCTTATTATGTCAATTGGAATGATTACCATGTTGATTGTTGATGGTTATACTTTCTACCCAGCAGCTCAATGGGCTAATCAACACCCTGGTGGTTTACCAATTTGGCCACTTATCTTTATTACCATAGCTTGTGGTGCAGTTAGTGGCTTCCATGCAACTCAATCACCATTAATGTCTCGTTGTCTTGGCAATGAAAAACTTGGCAAGCCTGTATTTTATGGCAGTATGCTCGCTGAGGGTGGAATTGCTTTGATTTGGGCAACTGTTGGTATGTCATTCTACCAAACTCCTGAAGCTCTTAGCGCTGCTTTAGCCTCAGGTGGCCCAGGTAATGTTGTTAGCACATCAGCTTATGCTCTAATGGGTAGCATAGGCGGCGTATTTGCCATGCTTGGTGTTATTGTACTTCCAATTACCTCAGGCGATACAGCCTTTAGAGCTACACGTCTAACCCTTGCGGAAGTGTTTAATCTAGAACAAACATCACCAGTTAAACGTCTTACAATTGCTGTGCCACTTTTTGTAATTGGTGCTATTCTTTCTCAAGTGGACTTTAATATTATTTGGCGTTACTTTGGTTTTGCTAACCAAGTTCTGTCTTCTATGGCTTTGTGGGCAGGTGCTGCTTATTTATATCGCAATAACCGCTTCCACTGGATTGCATCAGTGCCAGCAACCTTTATGACTGCCGTTGTTGCAACTTATATTTTAATGGTCAAAGGCATGGGCTTTGGCTTAGACTATGATATTTCCAATATTCTTGGTATTGGCTTTGCCCTTGTTTGCTTAGTAACCTTTGTGTTGCGTGGAAATAAGGCTAAAGTTGAAGTTTATGCTGAATAAAAACTAATTAAACTAAACCGTTAAAATTAAAGAGAGGGGCTTTTGCCCCTCTCTTTTTTATTAAACATATTGAAATAATTCAATTTATTATTTTACTTGCCATATATGCTCACTTGTGATAAAAAGACTCAACTGACAAGTATAATATCAAACAGGGTAAATCTTCTTTATTTTACCCTTATATATCTATAAATTAGGTGAGTTCAACCACCTATACTCTTTTCTGATGAAAAATCTACAATTAAATAAAAGGCCGTTATGAATATAAAGAAAATAGCATGGCTTTGTTTTACAGTGTACTTTACAGCCTGTACACCCTTGGCATTGTCCAAACGAGATGAGATAGAAATATTACCTTCTCCACTGCCAAGCAATTATGATAATTTAGAACTCCATAGCACAATTTTAGCACAAGGTATAGATTTAGAAAAAGGGCTAACTTGGTGGGAAAGTTTTGAAAGTTCAGATCTCAATATGCTTGAGCAAATAGCACTTAGTGAAAGCTTTGATGTTTTATCAGCCTTGGCCAGACTTGAACAAAGTAAGGCTAATGCTCGCAAAGTTCTTGGTAATTCTCTACCGCAAATAAGCTTGGACAGTTCAGCGGCCAGACAAATCAGAACTACACAGCTTAGCGAAAATGGTAGTCAAAATTCAGTGGAAAGTAATGATTTTAATGTGGGTTTTTTGGCTTCCTATGAACTTGATTTGTGGGGAAAAATGACAGCTGAACGCAGGGCGGCGGCCGCAGGCTATGAGGCCACTTTCCAAGATGTTCGCACAGCTAACATGAGTATAGCAGCGGCTGTGGCTGAAAACTGGGTTGATATATTGAGCAATCAAGCAGAACTTAGTGTACTTGAGAGACAAATTACCATTAATAAAAGTTTGCTTAATATGCAAGAAGTTCGCTTTAAAAATGCTTTAGCCGGCAGTATTGATGTATTACAACAAGGTGAAACCTTAGCGGCCTCTTTGGCTGAACGCCCAGCATTACAACAAAATACTGTGGCCTACAATAATAGTTTAGCTATTTTACTCGGTAAATTGCCCGGTGATTTGCCCAAGTTTGAGCAAAATGCTTCACTTCCTACATTGCCACCCATTCCTGAGGTGGGGCTTCCCATAGAACTTTTACAACTGCGTCCTGACGTGCAAGCTGCCTTTGCCAGATTGGAAGCTGCTGATTTAAATGTTTCAATTGCAAGGGCAAATCGCTTACCCTCAATAAAATTATCAATCAACCAAGCCTTTGGAGCACCTGAAACTTCATTATTATTTTTGAACTGGCTCACAAATCTAATGGCCTCACTCACTGCCCCTATTTTTGACGGCGGTACTTTAAAGGCTGAAGAAGAAAGGGCCAGAGCCTATGCTGAAGAAATGGTGCAAGCATATTCAAAAACTGTGGCCACTGCCCTTGAAGAAGTAAATAATGCAATTGTTGCCGATGTAGCTCAACAAAACCGTCTTGTCCTACAAACAGAACAGTATGATTTAGCCCAAAAAGCCACAGATGCAACTCTAAAAGCTTATCTTGAAGGCAGTGACACATTTTTGCGTTTTATCACACAATTGACCGCCAGTCAGAATTTGGAAAGGGCTCTTGTGCGCCAAAAAGCAAATGTGTTAAAAGCCAGAATTAATTTATGCAAGGCCCTTGGAGGCTTATACTTCCCTTCTGCTAATCAGAAATAAGGTTATTAAAATGTCAAAATCAAAAACTCTACTAATAATTTGCAGTATAATAATTATATCTATTTTCTTGGCATGGCTCATGGTTTTCACAAAGCCAGTCAGCCAAAGAGCAAGACCAACAGTAATTAGTCCCTTGGTTAATGTGGAAATTCTAAATCGTGAAGATGCTGAAATATATATGGAGGCCTTGGGAACAGTTGAAGCATCTCAAATAACCATGGTTAGGGCAAGGGTTTCAGGCCAAGTACAAGCCCTTGGAATTAATAGTGATGTTGGCAAAACATTAAAAAAAGGTGAGCTCTTGGTTCAGCTTGATGATGCCATGTACCAAAGTGTTTTAGCCAGTAAACAAAGTGCCTTATTGCAAGCCACTGCCGCCTATGATTTGGAAATTGGCCAACAAAATGTGGCCAAGGCAGAAGTTCAGCAACTCAACAATCTTTCCAATGTCTTAGCCAATGTTAACTCCACAAGAGGACAAGCAACAGATTTAGCTCTGCGTAAACCTCAGCTCCAGCAAGCAAAAGCCGGAGTTGATGCTGCCCAAGCCGCCGTAAAAATGGCTGAACTTGATGTTAGTTATACAAATATTATAGCCCCTTATAATGCCTTAGTCATCAACAGAAATATTTCTTTAGGCAGTCAGGCCGGTGCATCTGACGGCCTTTTTGAAATAGTTGGTACAGATGAATATAGAATTAGAGCAGCCATTCCACTGGATAAAATTCAAGCCTTAGACTTAGGTGAAGGCAATAAGAATGCAATAATTACCAGTAGTACAGGAATTGAGCGTCATGGATTTGTAGAGCACAATATTGCCAGCCTTGACACAGAAACAAGAATGGGGAGAGTTTTAATAAAAATTCCCGATCCTTTGGGATTAATCAATTCTGAACCTGCCTTAATTCTTGGGGATCAAGTAAAGGTTGACCTAAGCCTTGGAACATTTGAAGATGTTTTTGTAATCCCAAGAAATGCTCTTTATGGTGGTGATAGTGTTTTTGTTGCCGTAAAACAAGAAAAGAAAGCAGAGCAAAAATCTCAAGCAAGTATGGAAAATAATTCTAAAGTAGAAAAAAAAGACGCTAAACAAGAACAAGAGTTATATGTGCTTGATATAAGACAAGTAAAAGTTGCTTATCGAGATATAAACTATGCTTATGTGACAGAGGGTCTTGAAAATGGTGAATATTTGATTACTTCAATTTTGCCTGCCCCCATAGACAATATGACCATTAGAATTGAAAAAATTCTGGACTGATAATGGTGTAAGTAATGAATAATTTTGAAAAAGATACATCTAATAAAACTGAACAAATAAAACAAAAAAAGAAATATACCTTACCCCAAAGCCTAAAAAGAGGCAGTATTTCTTGGATGGCTCAAAATGCTGTAGCTGCCAATCTCTTGATGGTCATTATGTTGTTTGGTGGTTTATTGGTGGCAACACAAGTGACCAAGGAAGTTTTTCCTCTTTTTGACATTGACGAGATAACCATAAGTGTAAGCTATTCCGGTGCAACCCCCGAGGAGATGGAAAAAAGCGTAGTTCTGGCCATTGAGCAGGCTGCCCAAGATGTAGAAGGTATTGTGGAAACTTCAGCCACCATGTCCTCCGGCTCTGCTTCTGTAACATTGGAAGTTGATGAAAATGTGGATAGAAATAAAGTATTACAAGATGTTAATGCCGCCATTGATCGCATAACTACCTTTCCTCAAGACGCAGAAAAGCCTGTAGTGGCAATTAATTCCACTAGTTGGCAAGTTTTAACCTTATTGTTAATTGGCAGTGAAGATGAAAATGTTTTACGCTATTGGGCTGACATAATCAGAGATGAACTTTTGCAAGACCCCATTATCAGCAAGGTGGAGCTTGAGGGCATTAGGGACGTGGAAGTTCATGTGGAAATTAGCCAAGATTTATTGAGGCGTTATGGTTTAAAACTAACTGATGTTGCTGATATTATTAGGCAAAATGCCCTTGAACAAGGTAGTGGAACCTTGCGAGCCTCCTCAGGTGATATTTTAATTAGGGTTGATGAAAGAAGGGATTTAGCTAGGGATTTTGGAAGTATTGCCGTGCGTACAAATCCCGATGGTAGTCAAATTTTATTGGACGATATAGCGAACATTAGTGAGGGTTTTGAAGACACTTACCGCTGGGCAGAGTATGATGGAAAAAGAGCTATTTTAATAGATGTTTACAAAACAGAAGATCAAGGCCCTGTGGAAGTTGTTACTGCGGCAAATGTCATTGTAGAAAGGTTAAACCAAACCTTGCCGGGAGGGCTTGAATTGGTTGAACGCAGTTCAAGTGCAAAAATCTATGAAGATCGTCAAAGTCTATTGGTTTCTAATGCCCTGCTTGGTGTGGTTTTGGTTTATATTTGTCTGTCAATATTCTTACGTCCTTCCTTAGCTTTTTGGGTTAGTCTAGGTATTCCTGTTTCTGTTTTAGGCTCTTTTTGGTTTTTTCAACCACTTGATATGTCAGTTAATATTATTTCCATGTTTGCTTTTATTGTTACACTTGGCATAGTCGTGGACGATGCTATTGTGGTGGGGGAAAATGTCAGTGCTTGGCAAGAAAGGGGTGTTCCGCCCATTGAGGCTGCCATTCGGGGTACAAAGGAAGTTAGCGGGCCTGTAATTTTCAGTGTTTTAACAAATATTTTAACCTTTATGCCCATTTTCTTCGTTCCGGGTATGATGGGTAAAATTTGGTCAGTTATGCCCCTTGTGGTTTTTGCTGTCTTTACCTGTTCATTAATTGAATCTCTCTATGTTTTACCGGCTCACTTGGCTCATGGCTCAGGAAAAAATATTAACCTTGGCCGTTCCGAAGATTTAGACAAAAATGTTGGCATATTAGGTAAAATTGGCCAAAAACAATCCAATTTTAATCGCAATTTTATTCATTTTGTTCAATATAAATTTGGACCATTTTTAGATTTAGCACTAAGACATCGTTATATTTCCCTCAGTCTAAGTTTAGCCGTCTTAATTATTGTTGGAGCTTATGTGCAATCAGGACGCATGGGCTTTGACCTAATGCCTAGAACTGAATCAGACTTTGCTTTTGCTGAAGTAGAATTACCCTCTGGTGCTCCTCTGGCAGAAGTTTTGCGGGTTAGAGATCATCTAATCAATAGTGCTGAAAATGTAATTGCTGAAAATGGCGGAGATAAAATTGCCAAAGGAATTTACTTTTTCATAAGCAATAATCGCATTATTGGCCGTATATTTATGGTTGATGCCGATGATAGAATTATGAGCACGGAAGAAGTTACAAATCTATGGCGGGAAGAAACCGGAAATATTGTTGGGGTTGAACGTATTTTAATGGAATCTGATCGAGGTGGACCTGGTTCCGGTAAGGGCTTAACAGTGCGTCTTTCCCATCGCAATTCTGAGATATTAGATCAAGCTTCGGCAGAGCTTGGAGTTATGTTAGCCAATTATGGAAGCATTGGAGATATTGACACAGGTGTTAGTAAAAACAAGCGTCAATTTGATATAAAACTTTTACCCATTGCCAAACAACTTGGCTTTACCTCTGCCGACATTTCAAGTCAAGTGCGCAGTGCCTTTGAAGGAGCAATAGCCTTACGCCAACAAAGAGATTATAATGAAGTAACTGTTAGGGTGCGTTTACCTGAAGATGAGCGTAATAAAATAAATACCTTTGAAAATTTAGTACTTTATGCCCCTAGCGGACAAGAAGTTTTATTGAGAGATGTGGTTGAAATAATTGATACAAGAGCAAATTCTGTCATCAGACACACGGACGGCAGGCGAACTTCCACTGTTTCTGCCAATGTAACTCCTGCTTCTGCTGTTGGCCTTATGATGTCCACGGTGGAAAGCGAGGTTATGCCACAAATTATGGCTAACTATCCGGGCTTATCATGGACTTTTGGCGGTAGGCAAGAAGATATGCGCGAAAGCACTTCCTCCCTAATTTTTGGTCTTATTATGGCTCTACTGGGTGTTTATGCCTTACTGGCCATTCCATTTAAAAGCTATGGACAACCCCTTATCGTAATGTTTGCTATTCCTTTTGGTGTTGTGGGAGCTGTGATTGGGCACTTAATTATGGGCTATAGCCTTAGCGTGGTAAGTCTTTTTGGCATTGTAGCCCTTTCGGGTGTGGTGGTAAATGACAGTCTTGTTTTAATTGATTTTGCCAATACAAAAATTAGAAATGGCATGGCAACTTATCAGGCCATATATGAAGCGGCCATTCAAAGATTTAGGCCAATTTTATTGACCACATTAACCACATTTGTGGGGCTTACTCCTATAATTTTTGAAACTTCAAGGCAAGCCAGAATGATGATTCCCGTGGCTCTTTCCCTTGGTTTTGGTATATTATTTGCCACTGTAATTTGCCTACTTATTGTCCCTTGCTTATTTTTATGCCTTGATGATGCTAAAAAAGCAATTGTGAACTTTTTTTGGAAGAAAAACAGTAATGAATAAAGAAATGCTTTAACAGCTTTTAAATTAAACTTATTTTTGAAATAGAATAGAATGAAGCTAAAGCAGGCTTATGTTTTGCCATAGCAAGTGAAAACTCTAACTTTTGTGTTTTCAAAGTGGACTGACTTATTGTAATTAGGGCATTTTTGGAAAAGAATTGTCCTAAAATGCCCTAAACACTTCATTGGA
>CAYJHF010000037.1:0-16025 GCA_964369905.1 uncultured Mailhella sp.
TCACTCCCTTTGCTGGGGGTTTGGGGGCAAAGCCCCCAAATTAGATTCACATGGCTATCGGGATATTCTAGCTTGAATTTTTCTTTCTTTTTTCTTCATACATCATCATATCAGCTTCATTAATTATAGCTTCAGAGGAAAGTTGGTTGTCAGAGGAAATAAAAATAGCTCCACAACTGACGGACATTGGATAAGAAACTTGCATAGATTTAAGCTTAGTGTTTATTTTTTCAAGTTTATCTACAATAAACTCTTTGCCACACTCCACAAAAATAATTGCAAATTCATCACCTCCAAAGCGACATACAAAATCACTTGAACGCGAAACCAAGGAAATTTCATTGGCTATTGCTTTAAGGTAATCATCACCTGCAGAGTGTCCGTAATTATCGTTGGCAAATTTTAATTTATCAGCATCTAATAAACAAAAAGTAAAGACTGCTTTTTCTTTAATTAATTTTTCAAGCATTGAAAGACAAAATCTTCGATTATAAAGCCCTGTCAATTCATCTTTATAGGCTATACTTTCAATTAATGATTTTTCTTCATACTCTTCTGTTATGTCAACAATATGATTTGCATAAGCCAAATCACCATTCCAATGAAGTAAAAAAGTATTAGCCTGAAAGAAGCGTTTACTTACTTCGCAGTAATAAATTTCTGAATTATGTATTTTATTATTATTAGGATTTTGTAAAATGACTTCCTTGATTAATGAATGTTCGTCATTTGGTAAAGTTTTCAATTCCTTACTACAAATTACTTTATCAGCAGTTTTATTTTTATAAACTATATTGTAATCTTTTTGGGAAACAACTATTATGCTGTCACTTATACCGTCCATAATTGATTTTAAAAGTTTATTGCTTTCTTCTAAAGCCTCTGACTGATGCTTTAGTTTTTCTTCTCTTTCTTTTAATTGAGCAATCATTTTATTAAATGAATCGGAAAATTCACCTAAAAAACTTACATTTTGACTATAATCACCAAGGGCAACTTGGTTTGCTTGCCATGTTAAATGCCTTAGCCCTGAGTGAAGTTCTTTAATATTTCCTGCTAAAAAGTTTTGCCTACTTGGTGGTTTAGTCGCAAGATTACCTGCTGCAATTTCCACCAAAAATTGATTTAATTCAATTATACACTGGGATAGATAAGCTAAAATTTGCTGAGCTTCAGTAAAGTTATCATCTTTTTCTTGTTCATATAGAACAAAAGGCTTGCTATAAACAATACTTTTTATTTGCTCAATTAGTATTTCAATTTCTTTTTTTTGCATTGTATTTATTCATTGCCAATATAGGCTTCAAACCTACAAACCCTTGATCCTGTTGCCCAACAATCAATTTCTGTAACGATATAATTCTTCTCGGTATATGTTTTTAATATGCCGGCTAAAAAACCTTCGTCATAGTTACACACAGTTTCACCAGTAATTGGAAGTCCTGAACAGTCAAGATCTTCAGCAACTGTAAGCACTGCCTTACCGGTCTTGTGGTCAAAACTTTCTATGCGAAGAATACCTATTTTTGTGTCTTGCAAAACTTTTTGCAGATGCGATACAAATTCATCAAAACCGAGAGATAAATCAAGTAAGTGCTTGGCAAATTCAACACCGGCTAACTCTCCGGCATTTCTAAATATTTCAATACTTATTTCATTTCCAAACTTTTTTGCCATTTCATCTTTAAGGGTGAACTGAAACAGCCTATATACAAAAACTGGCATTTCTTCACCAAGGTTTTTACGTCCATCAACTATATCACCAACTCGATCCCAAGTAAATTTATTTTCATTTTCTTTATCAAAGGGACTAAACATAATAACTCCTTTACATAACAAGAAAAACTAAACATCAAGACGACAAAAGCTCCGTAAATGTTTTGGAGCTACAATACTGGAGTTAATGATATTGCAGTTATAATAGCCTGTCAAGAAATGAATGTCGTATTCTTAACGCAAAGCACGTCGATCCGCTTTATAGCCAAATTCTCTACATATCACACCCTTTAAGATATTCAAGAGGTGGCTAAAACTTTCTGGAGACCTTCTGCACAATTAATTTTATATAAAAATCATCGTAAATTTCAAAGTTTTTTAAATTTGTTAAAATTTAGTTTGCAGAGGTTTCAAATGATGTAATTACAATACATTTATAGTAGTTTCAATATTGTTTCTTTGATCAATTACATGAACAGCACAAGCAATACATGGGTCAAAGGCATGCACACTACGCAATATTTCAACGGGCCGTTTGGGATCAATAATAGGAGTTCCGATAAGGGCCTTTTCCACAGGCCCAGGCCTGCCTTGCAAATCTCTTGGCCCAAAATTCCATGTTGAAGGTACAACTAATTGAAAATTACTGATTAATCCATTGTTAATTTGCATCCAATGTGAAAGTCCGCCACGTGGTGCGGTCAGGTAGCCCACACCTTGTGCATATTCCGGTACTTCCACATCTTCACAAATTTGATTGTTCCCACTGGTTAAGTTTGCCAATAGTTCCAAGTAAATATTTTTAACTTGCTCGGCAATGGTTAGGCATTGCACTGCCCTTGCAATAGTTCTGCCAAGAACTGAGTACATCTGCTCAATTTTGATTTCAGTAGCCTTTAACATAAAGTCAAGGTTGTTACGCACTTGAGGGTGGCCTTGGGCATAAGATATTAACATTTGAGCAAGAGGGCCAGTTTCGACCACTAAGTTATTGTAGCGCGGGGCCTTCATCCAAGAGTATTGATCTTGGTCACCCATGTGGGTGAAAGAAGGTTCAGTATCGCCGTAGGCCGGAGAGCTTACAGACCTACCCTTGTACCAACTATAATGGATATGTTCGGCAATCTTTTCCGGTTCAAAGGGGTGGACATTTGATAGATCTTTATTATAGATCACCCCTGGTTTTAACCAACGATTTTCAAGTATTCTTTCATTATTTACTTCCGGAAACTCTCCAAAACTCAACAAATTGTAAGTATCACCATAATTTGCCCAATCCTTATATTGTGAACTAATCAAAATAATATCCGGAATTAAAATATGTCTTATAAAACCAAAAGTTTCTTCATAAAGCTCATAAAATGCACGCATATTTTCCGGTTTTAAAAAATCATAACAAGTTACCCCTCCAGCAATTAAAAATTGGGTGTGAGGATTTTTTGCTCCAATAATAGCCATTGCTTGTGCGGTTTTCACTTGTAATCTCAAAGCCTTAAGATAATGCGTAACCAAAATTAAATTTTCTTCAGCGGAAAGGTAATAAGCAGGGTGGCCACCAATGGAGTAGGCACCGGCAAAGGGGCCCATCTGTTTACTATTAATTAGTTTGCGTATTTTATCCTTTGCCTCTTGGAAGTCTTCCTTGGCATAAGGTCTTTCAGAAATTTTTCTGGCTAGCTCACAAGTTTTATCAATATCTGCTTCAATAACAAAAGAAATATCTATGAAATCAAGGCCATGCAGATGATAAAAGTGTACTAAATGGTCATGCATAAATTGAATACCAAGTACAAGATTGCGTATTAAAGTGGCATTGGCAGGAATTTCAGTATTAATGGCATCTTCTAAAGCACGAATAGAGCAAAGTGCATGGGTATAGGTGCATACCCCACAAGTTCTTTGGGTGAAGTGCTGGGCATCTCTTGGATCTCGCCCTACTAAAATATTTTCTATCCCACGAAAAAGAGTTCCACAACTTCTGGCATCAACAATAAGCCCATTTTCCACATGAACTTCCATTCTAAGATGTCCTTCAATGCGAGTAAGCGGATCAATAATAATACAACCTGTGTAATCACTTTGAGGAGTAAGTTTCATAAATTTTATCCAAGATTTTTAAAAATATTATTTTTTAGGTTTTTTAGCATAAAAAGGAGTGAGCTTGTCCCAAAAATTTGGTTCACTGCAGCCAATACAAGGATGCCCTGCCTTAATTGGCCAGTTGACGCTATTAAAAAGAGCAGTAGGACAATTGTTAAATGTTTTTGGCCCCTTACACCCTAACTTCAAAAGGCAATAACCTTTTTTTGCTTCTTCAGAATTAAATGAGGTCGCAAAATTTTTTGCTTGAAAGTGTGGTAATCGCTCGCAAAGCTGATGCACTGTTTTGCCATAAAATATTTTTGGTCTTCCAACTTTATCTAATTCAATTTGCTTATCAAGCATTAGCAACACTAATGCGCCTACCAAGTTTAATGGATTTGGTGGACAACCTGCCAGATTAATAATTGGTATGTGTAGATTTGGAAAAATATCACCTATCCCTTTAGCTTCTGTAATATTTGGTTCAGCGGATTGTATTCCACCATAGGCAGCACAAGTGCCAATGGCAATAAGAGCCTTTGCCTTTGGTAAAATGCGTAAGCAATTGTCGTACATAGTTTTTCCGCCGACTGTTCCAAAGATATTTTGATTGGCTGTGGGAATAGCTCCTTCCACAATGCAGATAAATCCATAGGGATTATCTATTGATTTTTCCAGTAATTCTTCAGCTATTTCTCCTGAGCTTGCCATAATAGTTTCATGATAATCTAAGGAAATATAGTCAAAAAGGATTTGGTCAATATTGGGTGAGGAGCTTCGCAAAAGAGCTTCTGAACAGCCTGTACATTCAGCATTGTGTAGATATATTACCGAAGGCCTTTGCGGTTTTGTCAAGGCATTCACTATTTCAGGAACACGATCAATTGAGTAATCAATGTGTTCTGCAACCTTAAGGCAAAATTGTAAGAAGTCTATTTTGGAATTTTTTTCATTTCTGATTTGATGTTCATTATCAAGGGCAAGTGAAAATCTCATGGTATTTCTCAATATACAAATAACCCTGCATATTTAGTTTTTATGACAAAGCTACTAATTTTAAAATAAAAGTTATAAATTGGAGAAGTCTAAAAAAGCATATATGTGATTTTTTTCACAGAAAAGAAAAATAACTAAAAAATATAATCAAGTCAAGAAAAATTTAAGAAGAGATTTAAGAGAAGTGTAAATCCGCTTTAAAGCCAAATTCTTTACATATTACATTCTCTAAGATATTGCTTAAACTTTCTGTACCATATAAATTTCTTTCTATAATTTTTGATAATGGAAGCTTTATTGCATTAGAATCTTTATATTTGTGAATAAGGTTTCGAGCAATTTTTCTCAATAAATTCATGGTTATTGTAGTTTTATCTTAAAGAGCTTTGTGTTATCTTCTAGAAAATAAACGTCTAAAAGCCAATGTATTGATTTTACAGGCCAATCAAACCGAGTGTATTGTAAACAAGACTTCTATATGCTATTTCTATGATTACAAACTCTTTTTAAAAAATATCCATGGTAACTTTGATTCATTCCAGAAATATATCCATTATATGCTGATTTTGCCCCAACCTCTTCCATTTTTTCTAAATAGTCCACGCTGAAAAAGTCAATATTGACTTTTTCAGAAAAGCACGTTCCCTCCAAGTGTCACATTGTGGACGCCACAAGTAAATTGTACCTCATTTTACGGCACGCAAAGCTGTTGCAGTTGCTCCAGCTTCGAGTTAGAGCAGGTTAAAGTTTTTTTGAAACTGCTAGAATAAAACTTACATTTTATTAACCTTAGTTCCGGCATAAGTAAAGCTTCCTTTCACCATGCTAAAAAAGCTCCCCTTATCTATGCCGATTGGCTTTCCGCAAAGGCACCAAACTTTTCCATCATTTTCTTTAACTTCATACATTTTGCTAATTCTCTCCTTATGGCAACGCAAAACCTCACCTTGGCCAAGTTTTTGATATTTCCACAATTTACGGCGACAAGCCGAGCATTTTATTGTTAGCAAAATATTTCTCCAAAGGTTGATAGTTAGTCAATGCTGAAAACACAATTTTTATTTTTCAGCATCAAATAGTTATTTGCTGCCAAAAAATATAAATTTCATATTTTTTTGTATGAACTAATTCTTCTATTCTTTTTTGCAAAAATAAGGGCAAGTGTCAAAAGAATGGATAAAATAATTACCATAATAAGCCCATAAGAAAACACCATTTTATATCCTAAAATATCAATAAAATAACCAACCACTATGGGGCCTAGCATACTGCCCACATTGCCCACTGAATTGACTGTTCCAATTAAAGACGGATAATATTTATCTCCATACATACTGCCAAGCCATAAGGGCATACCCACTGAGGTTATAACAGTTAAAGTTCCCGAACAAACTGTAAATGCGACAACAAATATATTTGAAACATCAGCAAAAATCAAAGAAATAATGGCAATAAACCAAGCTACAAATAAAATAAAATTTGAATAATGTAAGCCAAGTTTATCATTTAATATGCCATAAAAAAGTTTACTCAATGTCAATGAAATGCCAAGACCTGTTACAATATATACTATTTCGGTAGGTTCAAAATTTAAACTTCTAAAATATGAAACATATTGGCTCACAAAGGTTATTATTAAACCATTCATAAGAAATAACATAATAGCCATTACATAAAATGGAAATTTCGTCAAAGCCTCAGGTAAATCAACACTTCTTAGATTTATTTCATTTTCATTATTTATATTATTTGCTTTTTGTTCATTTTCACCTGCACCCAAGGCCTCAAGCCCCAAGTTTGAAGGGTGTGAACGAATAAGTAAACCACCAAGTAAAGCCAATGAAATAATTATAATTCCTTCGTGAAAAAAGGCAGTTTGAAAGCCCTTAGTCTCTATAATATTTGACAAATAAGAAGAAAAGAAAAATCCTGCCAAGCCAGTTCCTGAAGCAATAATACTTATGGCAGTTCCTCTTTTTTTAATAAACCACTTTGTGCTAAGCATGGAAAAAGCAGAAACTGTTCCTGTGCTAACACAATAACCAAGACAAGCGGTTAAAAGCATAAATTGCCAAACCTCATGAGCGTAACTATAACCAATATATACAAACCCTGCCAAAACTCCGGCCAAAGTCATACCAAAACGCAGAGCAATTTTACCATATATTTTACTAATCATAAGAGAAGTAATAGTCATAGTTATACCGGCAGAAGTTATGAAATATAAACCAAGCTCAGTATTTGAGTAACCATATTTTTTAGCAAGGTGAGGAAAGTATAAACCAATTAGATTATAGTGCATTCCCATAATGGCCATGCAAATAAAAAATGCCCCCAGCACCACAAACCAGCCATAAAATATTTTACCTCTTCTTAACAACTCAATCTCCATTAAAAAATTTTTGCAAACTTTGCACAAATAATTTGCGCAACTCATATATTAAATCAATTTTTAGCAATGATTTTATTGTGGCTCAGGCTCCCAAACTACTTGCACATTGCCATGTCCATTTATTATATTATTATTTATATCCCACGTAAGTTCATTGGCACTGCCATTTATATTTTTTCCACCAAAGCTTGCAGAATAAGGAAAAACAATTAGTTTTGTTTCATCATTATACTGCAATAGGCCACTTTGTACAAAATTATCTTCTTGCCTAGCCAAAACATCATCAAGTAAGCTTAATTTAGTGTTTTCATCATAAACTATACCGCTTTGAGCAGTCACAATCAGCATTTTTTCTGAGTTTTCATAAAAATTTTCAACACTTATATTTGATTTATTTACCCCATTATCATTTAATAAATCATCTAGGTTTACAAGGTTTGCTTCACTTACTTCATTTAGTTCTTGATTATTATTTTCAGTATTATAAATTAATGTTGGTTTATTCAAGTTTAAAATAGATGTATTCTCTCTGAGGGTTGCCCAAGAGGCTTTTAACCGCCATTGTTCAAATCCGTTTTTACCTTGAACTAAGAATATTTCTCTTAGGGCTAGGTTAACCACATCATCGCTATAATTTAGAGAATTCTCATCGCTTAAGCTTGACTCAATAAACTCAAATAATTCCTTTTGGCTAACTTCATCCTGTAAAAACTCTCCCTTGAGTAGAGACTCTATGCCCTGAGAGCGACTAATATTTTCAACCTCTTGCCTAACCAGACTATCTTGCCACCAAATTAAAATATAATAGGTTAAAAATATTAATAGCCCAAGGCCAATCAGAAAAAGGAAAGGATGATTTTTTTTAGGTTTAATCAATCTAGTTTTTTTTGTCATATTTGAGAGCTCTGAATAATTATTTTTTAATCCAATATGTTGCAGGAGCAGGCCCTCCTTGACAAGCTAAAATAAATTCCACAGCTTCTCTAACGGCTCCAGCCCCACCCTCAACCTTGGTAATATAGGCTGCAACCTGTTTTACCTCATCTCTGGCATTGGCAACAGCCATGGGTAAAATCACATGACAAAGAGGATCTAAGTCTATTATGTCATCGCCAAGATAGGCCATCTGCTCAAAACTAACTTTTTGTCTTTTAGCTATTATTTCAAGTGGTTCTAACTTATTATAATAACCACAATGATATTCCACAACTCCAAGGGGTTTCATGCGAGCTTCAACGCAAGAATCTTGACGGCCTGTAATTATTCCCACACCAATTCCTGCATAGATAGCTGTTTTAATTCCTATGCCATCATGCACATTAAAAGCCTTACTGGTTTGCCCATTGCAATCCATAAACAACTGTCCATTGGTGCACACTCCATCAATATCAAGCACCAAAAACTTAACTTGTTTAGCTTTTTCTATTACATCTTGAGAAATTTCACTAATATTCATGTGTTTAAATTCAGGGTAATTCATAAATAAACCTTTATATTTTCCAAATTTGAACCAATTGTTTTAACAAACCTTCCAAATCACTGAGGGGCAGACTATTTGGGCCATCACAAAGTGCTTTTTCCGGATTGGGATGAGTTTCTATAAAAATCCCATTTACTCCAATGGCGGCAGCTGCCCTTGCCAAAGGAACAACAAATTCCCTTTGGCCACCGGAAGCGTTTCCTTGCCCACCCGGCAATTGCACAGAATGGGTTGCATCAAAAATAATCGGCACATTAAAACTTTGCATAATAGGAAAAGATCTATAATCAACCACCAAGTTATTATAGCCAAAGCTTGCTCCCCTTTCTGTTAATAAAACTTTTTCATTGCCAAAAGAAAAAAGTTTATCTTTAACATTTTTCATGTCCCACGGAGCCATAAATTGGCCTTTTTTCACATTTACAATGGAATTTGTCTTGGCGGCAGCCTCAAGTAAATCGGATTGTCTACACAAAAATGCAGGAATTTGTAATATATCAACAACTTCTGCCACATTGCTAGCTTGTTCCGGAGTATGAAAATCTGTTACAAGGGGTAGGTTTGTTTTTTCCTTAATTTTGGCCAGCCATTCAAGGCCTTGCTTTAACCCAGGCCCTCGAAAACCTTTACCGGAGCTTCTATTTGCTTTGTCATAAGAGCTTTTAAATACTGCTGTAAGCCCTAATGACTGGCTTATCTCTTGCACGGCAAAGGCCACATCAAGAGCAAGCTCATAGCTTTCAAGAGCACATGGCCCAACAAAAACAAAGTTATTTTGAGAAAGTTTAGTATATAATTCTGACATTTGTAGTCCTAATAATTTTTTAGCATTCTTTACAAAAATAATTTCATAAAGAATGCTAAAATAAATGTTTTTTTATTTGTGGGTTCTGCATAATTAGTTCAGGCTGGAAAACACAATTGTTGTGTTTTTCAGTAAAGGGAGTTCTATTATTGCTTTTTTCGTCTTAATTTGGCTATGCCCCTATTAAGTAATTAGGTGTATTTAGGCTCATCTGTTCGCACCACTTGAAAGGCCTTATTTGCCTTCAGTGTTCCGGGTAATCCCCAATATTTTGTCACTCCGGCCACTGTGCAAGGAAGTAATTGCTCTACATCTGTGTCCAAGGTTATAATATCTCCTTCCTTTAACCTTAAAAGTTGATTACTGGTAATTTGCGAAGTTCCCAGCCCAACTTTTAGTTCCACAGGAGTTTCAAGCAGACGATCTTTTAAACGTCCCACCCAAGCATGGTCAACCTCAAGTCTTTCACTTTGATAGTTGGCATTTAGCTTAGAGCGTATAGGCTCAATAGTTGAATAGGGTAAACAAACAAGCATAGAGCCCATGGAATTATCAAGCTCAACTTCATAATTAATTACAACCACAACATCACTGGGAGGAACAATGGTTGCAAATTGTGGATTTATTTCAGAACGTACAACTTCAAGGCGAACATCGTGCACAGGATGCCATGAATCCGCCATTATTTCAAGAGATATACGAATAACACGATCAATAATAGCCTGCTCAATTCTAGTAAATTCCCGTCCTTCAACCTTGGGTTGAGTTCCTGCTCCACCAAAAATGCTCTCCACCAAGGAGAAAACAAGTCTGGCATCAATAATCATTAAGGCATTACCCCTAAGCGGTTCCATTTTAAAAATATTAATACTGGTTGGAACAGGTAAGGAGCGCATAAACTCACCAAATTTTGTCATATCAATTGAAATTGGTGAAATTTCAACTCTCTTTCTCACAGCATTTGTTAAGGCATTGGTGCAAAGTCTTGCAAATCTGTCATTTATAATTTCCAAAACAGGCATTCTACCACGAATAATTCTGTCTTGGTTGACTAAGTCAAAACTAATAATCCCATCACCTTCATCAAAATCTTCTTCATCAAGATCAAGATCTCCATCTGAAAGTCCGTTTAATAGTGCATCAACTTCGTCTTGGGCAAGAAATTTATTCATTAATAGGCCCTCAAATTATTTAGTTTATATTTTAAAATATTTAATAACATATTTTACATTTTTACCCTGTGGAAAGAATGGGTTAACCACGCTTGAACCAACTTATAAAGGCGGTCTGGAGCAATTGGTTTTACAATACGCTCATTCATACCTGCCTCTAAACATTTGATGTAGTCCTCAGGCAAGGCGTTGGCTGTCATGGCAATAATCGGAATAACTCTTGTATCCGTGGCATATTCATCTGGATTTACAATATTACGCATTTTATTACATACTTCATAACCATCCATCTCAGGCATTTGAATATCTAGGAAGATTAAATCATAATTATTTGTTTTTATTTTCTCAAGTGCTTCACGGCCACTTTGTACTGCATCAACCTTAATATTCATTTTCCTAAATAAAGCCTTAGAAACTTCAAGATTTACTTGATTATCATCAACAACAAGCACATATATGTTTTGATTAATTTCAGCCGGTGTTTCATCAGCCGCCATATTACTATATTCAGGAACTTCAAACATTAGTTTGATTATAAACTCATTCCCACCGTCTACTTTTGGCTGTATTGTAATCTCACCACCCATTTCAGCCACAAGCCATTTTGTAACATCAAAGCCAAGTCTTGAACCTTTGTAGCTGTAATTGGTGTGAGAAACAGACGCTGTAAATGGTAGGAGAAGATTTTTCACTTCTTCTTGTGTTATAACAACCTGGCTACAATCTTTAATTACAAAAGCAATAGCTAAGTTTTCTGTATTTAATTTTTTACCGACCGTATTATTTAATGCTTCAATTCTTTTGATTTCAAATGTAATTTTGCAGTTCCTTTCAGTTACCTCAATGGCATTGTCAATTAATGACTGAATTACTTGGAACACTCTGGGTGGATCACCTATAATTGTTGCAGGTAAATTATCTTCCTTAAGAATTTCAAGTTGTAGATCTTTAAAGCTTGAAACAGAGTCAAAATATTCCCCAATATTTTGAATTAGTGCGTCCAGCAAGAAAGGAATATTATCAAACTTTACATTGTCGTGATTAAGGTTAGAGTAATCAGCAATATAATTAGTTAATTGCAACAAGGAATTAGCTGAAAAATGCACAATATCAACTTGTTGCTTCTGAATATCACTCAGTTGGTTTTTTTCAAAGATATAGCTAAAACCAAGCACACCATGAATATGACCTCTAAGCTCCCTGCTAATTTCATTGGCAAATAATGTTTTTACATTTAAGCTCTCATTAGCAATAACAATTGCTTCATCTAAACATTTACCTTTAAACTCAAGCTCATCATGTAATTCTTTATTGCTATTACTAAGCTCCAAAATATTTCTTTCAAGCTGATTTTTTAGGTTATTAATGTTTTCATCTAATTTATTAATTTCAATAAATTTTGTCTGCATTTTTTTAGTGCTGTGCAAGTCATCATCAGAAATAATGGATAAATTATTACTCAATTCGGAAAGAGGTGTTTGAATTTTTCTAATTATATTATAAGATATTCCAAGACAAGCTAGCACAAGCAAACTGGCAAAAATAATCAAAGCATTAAACGGGGTTGGCAGAACTGTTTTAATATTTGAATCAGTTATCAAAAGAACAAGGTCAAGATCTTTGTCAGCCATTTTTATTTTACCTACTTTATAATAAATATCTTGATTATTTTGAGTAAAATAAGAAGAACTGGAAATTGGATTATTATCACTTTGCTCAACCAACTTAGTAATTACCTTGGAAAATGAACATCTTGATGAAAGATAATCAGCCTTACTTAATAAAATGCTCTTATCTTCTGCTCTCACTTCTCCAAGACAAGCTCCATGTAATTCTTTATCACCTGCATTAACATAGCTTCCAAGCACATTAACACCATCTAAAATATACATGGAAGCAGATAATTCATCAAGTTGATAAGCCAAACTATCTGTAACAAATGATATAGCAGAAGTTATAAAGTAAACACCAGAATTATTTTCAAATGGACTTGCTGTAATAAAGCCTTTTTCTTTCATGGTTGCAAAATTTGAATATGGAAAAAACTGTGTTTTTCCCGCTGATATAGTTTCCTTATACCAAGGGGACAAGGAGGGATTGTATGAAGAAAAATAGCTTGTTAACAGAATATCATTTAGCTCTTCATCATAAAAATGCACTTGAACAGGATCACTGGTCTTACTACTTAATTTGTAAACCAAAGCATAGCTTGCATTACTTGGATAATTAAAATTTGAAGTGTGCCTATCTAAAATTCTTGTATCTACTAAAAATATGAACTCACCCGAATTAAAAGCATAGCCTATACTGTAAATATCTTCAAAAAACTGTATGACTTTAATATTGTTTCTAAAAAAGTTAGAAGTTACAATTCTATTTGGCGAAATTCCCATTTCTGCACTCGGAGGGAATGATGCTCCACTAAAAGCAATATTTAGTAAAGGTTCAACCTTTTCCGCCATAGTGTGTTCAAATGTAATAAAGGCTTCATCAAAGCGATTTGTAATGGTATTTTCTCGACTAGCTTTAATTTCAAAATAAAAAAAACAACCTATCACTAGAGTAAAAATCAATAGAATACAACCTATTGACATATAAAAATAGGTATAAAAAGAAAATTCACCTTGGGAATTAGTAGTCGCCATAAAATACCATCCACAGTTTTGTTGTTAATGATATAAATCATTATCAGAAAAGAAAAAAAAAGTCAACTTATGGAAATTCTTATTCCTTAGGCAAAAATCATTTTTTGTTCTTATTGAAAATGCTCAATTAATTCCAGAGGAGATGGGCTTGTCATCAAGGAACTCATTAGGGCAACACCTGCCCCCATTTTTTCAAATTCAATTTTGTGTTGCTCAGTTATCCCGCCAATACCAAAAACAGGAATGGGTAGAATTTTTACAACTTGCTCTAAAAACTCTAAACCTTTAGGCTCAAGTCCCTCCTTGCATTTTGTCGCAAAAATATGGCCTGCTAAAATATGGCTAATGGAATTTACTTGCATTTTTTTTTCTAAATCTTCTTGTATTACATAAGCTTCTTCCAAGCTATGAATTGAAATGCCAATTTTAATATTATTAACTTTATGCTTTATTCTTTGATAATTGGCAAATGAAGTGTGAAGATGACAATTAAGTTGATTTGCTAAATTTATACAAAATTCAACTTCTGTATTAAAAAATAAATCTACTTGTTTTTTATTGCACAGTAAAGCTAAACTCTCTGCAAGCTTAGCATATTCTGGCAAACTGAGTTCTTTTTCACGCAAAATAATTGCAAAGGGTTCAGCCAAAATAATTTTTTCCATTCTCTCAAAAAAATTATCTTGCACCAAAGATTTTTGCGTTACACATATAATATTTTTTTTCACTACAGTCACAATTGTTATAAATTTAAAAGTAGTTCTTTCACATCTTCTGCCATTAGCTTAGCACTTCTAGCTTGTCCGCACCTTTCTCTAAGCTCAAAACATTCACTCTTTATATTTTCAAGCAAACTAGGATTTTCAAGCCATAAATCAGCTTGATAAGCAAGGTTTTCTCCACCTGCATCATCTTGAATATATTCAGGAAAAACGGATTTTTGCATTATTAAATTTGTTAGACTTATATATGGAACTTTTATTAATTTTTTCCCTAACCAATAGGAGGCCGGATTTACTTTATAACAAACCATAGTGGGAACTCCGGCTAAAGCACTTTCTAAGGTTGCCGTGCCTGAAGCTGCCAATAAAAATTGACAACCACGCATAAAAGCATACTTATTTTCAGGACTTACAATATTTAATGGAATATTTGATTTCCAAAACTGCTTAATATAATCATCAGTAATGTTTGGAGCTTTAATTAAATAAAATTGCAGATTTTTGTGTTTTTTCTTTAATATCTCTGCACAGAGCATAAACTCCGGCAATAAATTTTCGATTTCTTTTTTTCTACTGCCGGGCATTAGCCCTATTTTTCCATCTATAGGAGTAATTTGAGATATTTCAGGATAGTTTACCAATTTTACTAAGGGATTACCTACATATTCAACACTAATTCCATGTTTTTGATAAAATTCCAATTCAAAAGGTAAAATTGAATAAATTTTTATTATATTCTGCTTTAAAAATTTTATTCTTGAAGTTCGCCAAGCCCAAACCTTGGGTGGAATAAAGTAAGCAACAGGAATATTAAGCTTCTTTGCCATGCGTGCCACAAAAAAATTAAAATCAGGGCAATCAACCAATAAAACCAAATCCGGTTTTTCTTCTTCCAAGCTTTTCCTTATTTTTCGTAATAGAGATATAATTTTAGGTAAAAACCTAAAAACTTCGCTAATACCCATAACAGAAAGATCTTTAATATGGTAACGCAAGGCCATTCCTGCATTTTTTAAGTGCTCTCCACCCATGCCAACCACCTCTGCTTGTGGCATGATCAATTTAAATTCCTTTAAAAATTCTGCACTTTGTAAATCTGCGGAAAGTTCACCTGTGTTTATCCAAATCTTCACTATTACCCCATTGCCCAATCTTTCTTTTTGGAATAAAAAATATTAATTAAATATCCAACAATAAATGCAACCAAAAGTCTAAATCCAACCAGACCCCAAAGCGAACCACCAATCAACATCATAATCGCCGTGTCTTCAATAAGTGCGTGAGCAATACTCATAAAACTCATGGCTGCAAAAATATCAGCCTTAGAAAGATTTCCTTCTCTGGCATCTTTTATTATTATACTACTACCATAAATAAGGCCGAGAAATTGCCCTACAAGCATTGTATTCGTTGCAGCAGGTGATAATCCCACTAATTTTAGAATAGGGTGTAATAATTTACCAAGGATTTCAGAAATTCTAAAATAATTCATGGCTCTGTTAAACAGCATTACTAAGAAGATAATACAAAAAATTTGCACTAAGTTCCAAAATTCTCCAATTAACCAATCACCTATTGTCCCAGTAACTTGCGGCACCAATAAAACCTTGGCTTCTTCTTGCCAAATTCCAGACACACTACAAATTAAATGCAAGGATATACCTGAAATTATTGCAACCACAACGCGCAAGATAAATTGAAACTTCATGGATATTTTACACTCTCCCACGATTTTTGTTTCAATAATTAAATTATGAGCAATTAAATTTATGAGTCCGAAAATCGTAGCTTGCTCTACAGTAATGGCCGGTAAATTGATTAAAATACCAGGTAACAGGGCTACAGCTGTATAAATATTTATTAACATGGAAGAGGCCCAAGCAATACCAAATTCAGCAGGAAGTCCCATTATTTCCATAATAGGTGTAAGCGGTAAGGCCAAATAGTGCATTAAATCAAATTCTTGTAAAATTTTTAATAATATTACTAAGGCAATAATAGTTGGGAATAGCTTT
>CAYJHF010000038.1:0-15280 GCA_964369905.1 uncultured Mailhella sp.
AAAGGGAGTCACTCCCTTTGCTGGGGGTTTGGGGGCAAAGCCCCCAAATTAGATTAACATACCCTTCTTAATATATTTTATTGTTGAAACTCTGCTCAATTCATTGTGCAGGGTTTTTTTATGCTCAAAGTTTATGCGATTTGCTCTAGTTTTTGCTCTTCACGTTTTTCTCTCAAAGCTTGTGTTATTTTACTATTCATATAAATAGTTAACATTATGCAAAGCAGAACTGCTTGTGTAAAAAAGAAAAAATACCATTGAGTTTGTTTATTTTCACTAGCTGTTTCTGAAACAAGCCATTTTTGAGCAAGAAGTTCATGATCAGCTTGGCTAATACTTTCTACAGCTTGATTTATAATATTAAATAATATGGGTAAGTCCTTTCTAACAGCAATGGCGTGACCTTGGACAGAGTTTACATTTCCGGCTGTTTGTAGTTGTAAAAAACCGCCAGCTTGAATTTTTTCTGTCAAATTAAACTCATAGTCTATGGTTGCGTAAACTTCATGATTTGAAAGAAGGTGTAAAGCATCAGAAGTAGTTGGAACAAGCACAAGCTCAAGTTCAGGAAAATTACTAACTAAATAATCATGCCAAAAGTAGTTTTCAACAACTGCCACTTTTTTAGCTTTTAGATCAGTAATTGTTATATTTTCTGCAGCTTCATTTCTTCTGGTTACAATCATACCGTGCAAAAAGATGTATGGATCGGTAAATTTTAGATAATTCAAACGGCGTTCAGTTTGTGCTATGGCTAAAAAAGCATCAATTTCACCTTGTTCTGCCAAAAGCTCAGCACTTGCCCAGTCCTTTTCTCTAACAGCTCTTAATTCAAGCCCTGTTAAATGATTAATCAGTTTTAAATAATCACTGCCTAAGCCTGTGTACTGCCCTCTTTCATCAAATGTTTCCAATGGGTAAAAATTAGGATCCGTTCCAACAATGACCCTGGGATTTGTTCTGATGTAACTTAATTCTTCTTCGGACAATTTATTAATAATAGGTTCTTTATTTTCTATAAGCTCACTAATATAGTTAACTTTAGTGGTGCTAAGTTCTGGAAAGAAGGTTTTTACACCAAGGTATACTTCGCCACAAATAATAAAAACCCCAATAATTATTCCAATAATAAAACGCATAACTTCCTCTATTTCTAAGAATTTTAATTTAATTTCTTAATTAGTTATATTTTCATCTTTTGTCTTTCTTTATCTTCATCAATATAAAAAAGAACAGGGTAGTCAGGTTTACCAAAAAGAGTATATCTCATGTGAGCTTGAGGCATTGAGCTAAGCTCTTGATGTTTTGAAAAATAAAACAAAATTCCCAATCCAACCCAAGCATAAAGAGTAATCCATGATGGAGTTGAAATGGCAGCCGGTGAACTTGGATAAATTAGCAAAATAAAACAAATAATTGAAGTTGTTGCACCTATTAAACAAATTATTTTACCCAAAAAAGCATTATTTGTGCTTGGGTTTTGATCCAAATATTTATAAGCGGTTGCACAAGTAAAAAGATAAGCAAGAGCGGTTCCCAAAGCTGACATATCAACAATCCAAAGCAGGGCTGCCCTGCCAAACCATGGAACAAGTAAAGTAAATACCAAAATGAAGATCACACTTTTCCAAGCAGTATTATGGGTTGGATGAAGTTCTGCAAAAAAGTTAGGTAAAAACTTACTTCTACCCATACTAAAAAGTAATCTGGTAGAAGCCATAAAAAAGCCATTCATACCGGATAACACTGCGGCCATAACAGGAACACTTAAGGCAATAGCTCCAAAATCACCAAAAACCTGATCGGCAACCCAGCCGGCATCCCAAGCTAAATGTTTATCCAATAAATCGGTATAGGGAATATAACCTGCTACAACCAAAGTAACCAGTGAATAAAGAGCTGAGCCAACTAAAATAGCAATAACCATTAGATTTCTTGCTTTTTTAGGGGGGAAATTAAACTCTTCAGCGGTTTGCGGTATTGTGTCAAAACCACTATAAAGCCAAGGAGTTAAAGCGAGTAAGACTAAAATACTACCAAGCCAACCTCTTTCTTCATTAAAAAAAGGTTGGAAATTATTAATGCTTGCACTTTCAGAAATGGCCGTTCCACTTGATAGCACTATAACACCAAGAGTTAATGCTATGGCTAAAAATACTTGAATAGCACTGGCAACCCCGACCCCTTTATAGTTCATATAACCAAAAAGAAGCAATATGCCAGAAACAAATCCAACTTCACCCATATATATATCCCAGCCGGCAATACTATAAAGGTAGCCCACATCAAATATTCCTGGGAATAAATATCTTGTCAATAAAATAAGAGCCATGGCATTAGCAGGAATAAGGCTGATATAACTTAGCACTAAAGTCCAACCACATATGAAAGCTCCTTTTGAACCAAAACCTGCATAAGCATAAGCAAATGCACCACCGGCAACAGGATATGGTTTTATCAATACACTATAGCTTAGAGCAACTATACATTGAAAAAGCCCACCTATAAAAAATGCTAACACAGCTCCAATGGGGCCTGCATCAGGCAAAAACCTAATGCCCGGTAAAACAAAACAACCCCAGCCAACAATAGCACCAAGGGCAAGAGAAGTAACAGCTAAAGGACTAAGGTTTTTGTCAAGTTGCTTTCTTTCTTCAACACCTTCTAGGCCTGACTTTAATTCTTGACTCATAAAATAATCACCTTTTTGAAATTTTTTATTCTGACTAAATAGCACACGCTAAAAAAGTCAACTTTTGACTTCTTCAGTAAAGGTACGTTACCTCCAAGTGCCACCTTTTGGAGATTGGAATAAATTATGGCTCACTTTACGGCACACAAAGCTGACACTTTTACTTACAGCTTTGATTATATAATCAGTTTTTCTCGAAATAAGTAAATAAATTTATATCTTTTGTCAAATAAAATAAAATTAATTATTGTTTACTATTAATTCATTTTTTACAATTTTGTAATTTATTTTTTTTGCAAATCATAAAATGTTTTGAGAGTTATAAATTAAATAAAATACTATCAATATAGTAAGTTGTATGTTGCTATAAACAGTTTGAATAGATTATTACTTCACTCTATTCTCATTATTTTATGATAAAATTAAATTTCAAAATTTTACTTGCCTTTTTTGTTAAAATTTTTTATATTTTCTTTAATAATTTTTTACAAATTTGTAATGGAGGAAATTTGTATGTCTCAGCTTAAAAATAATGATGTTTTAGGAACTGTTAATCGTGGTAATGCCTGTGAATCAGGGCTTTGTACTCTGTGTAGGGCTGATTGTCAGGGTAAATGTGAAACTTGGCTTGGGTCTATGCAAGGGCGTGACACTCTATACCCAAGAGATTTTGGCAAAGTTACTGCCGGCTCTGATAATCTTAGCGCAGTAGGAGTTTCCTATAATGCCATTAAAATTCAAGGAGATCTTTACGGAGCAAAAGGGGCTAACCCAAAAGTTGCTAAGGCCGGAGATACACTTTTCACAGATGTGAGTCTTGAAACTAAGATTGGATATAAAAAACAAATTACCTGTAAATACCCCTTGATGACCGGAGCCCTTGGCTCAACATTTATTGCGGCTAAATACTGGAATTCTTTTGCAACAGGCTGTGCTCTTTGCGGTGTTCCTGTTGTGGTTGGTGAAAATGTAGTTGGAGTTGACAAAAAAGCTGAATTTTCAAATGGAAAAATCGTAAAAGCTCCTGAAATGGATCGCAGAATACAAGGTTATTTACGCTATAGTGAAGGCTATGGAGCTATTATTGTACAGTTAAATGTTGAGGACGCAAGAAATGGTGTAGCTGAATATATTGCAGAAAAATATGCTGATAAAGTAACCATTGAATTAAAATGGGGACAAGGGGCTAAAAATATTGGTGGGGAAATTCAAGTTTCTGACATTGAATATGCTAAATTTCTTAAAAAGCGTGGCTACTTGGTTGATCCTGATCCAAGCCTACCTGAAACCGAAGCTGCTTATAAAGCAGGAGCTGTTGGACATTTTGCCCGTCACAGTCGCCTAGGTTATACAAACTTTAAACGTCCTGAAGAAATAATAAAAAATTTCCATTCTCAAGTTAACTATTTAAGAAGATTAGGGTTTAAGTCGATTTCACTAAAAACAGGCTCTTACGGCATGGAAGCACTTGCTCTTGCTCTTCGTTTGGCCGGTGAATGTAAGCTTGACTTACTCACCATTGATGGTTCAGGTGGTGGAACTGGAATGAGCCCTTGGGATATGATGGAACATTGGGGAGTGCCAAATATTTTATTACATTCCAAAACTTATGAATATGCAAGCATCTTAGCTGCCAATGGCAAAAATGTTCCTGATATTGCCCTAGGTGGTGGCATTGCCAAATCAAGCCAAATGTTTAAGGCTCTTGCCCTTGGTGCACCATATACTAAACTGATTTGTATGGGACGAGCCATGATGATTCCAGGCTTTCTTGGAGCAAATATTGAAGGTGCATTATTCCCTGAGCGCCGTGATGAAGTCTTTGGAAACTGGACTAGCTTACCAAAAACCGTTTCTGACATTGGAAACTCTGCTGAAACTATTTTTGCCGGCTACCATTCTTTGGAAGCTAAACTTGGCAAGAAAGAAATGAAAAATGTTCCTTTTGGAGCTATTGCAATGTGGACAAACTTAGATCGTCTAGGAGCAGGATTACAACAGCTTATGGCTGGAGCACGCAAGTTTAACTTGAAAGAAATAGCTCGCACTGATATTGCAACTATAAACAGAGAAACTGAAAAAGAAACAAATATTCCATTTATTACAGATGTTAATAATGAAATTGCTAAAAAAATACTAATTGGATAATGATAGTTATTCGATGCTGAAAAATGTAATAACTATTTATAAATAAAAAGTTTCTTATTAAAATAAGACTAAAAGTTTTGCAGAAACCTTGCACAGTGAATTGTGCAAGGTTTCTTATTTAGTCCACGCTGAAAAAGTCAATTTTTGACTTTTTCAAAAAGGCACGTTGCCTTCAAGTGCCACGTTGTGAACGCCACAAGTAAATTGTAGCTCACTTTACGGCACGCAAAGCTGACGCCTTTGTTTACAGCTTTGGATAGCCGATGCTTCAAAATCATTTTTTTAATTCAAAATCTGCAAGAAAATCGCTTGTTCCAAGCTTATTTCTTGCAGATTTTTTTGTGTTCTTGTTGCTAACTTTAGTTTTATTAACAATATGTTATCACATTTTTCAGCATTGACTATTTAACAATTGTCGGCTATATATTTTTATATTGAATGTAATTATATGCCATTTGAAACAGCTTATGAAAAACTCTAATCTTTTTCCAAAGCATTGTAATATTCAAGGGCTAATTTAGCCACATTATGTTCGGCTTTTTTTAGGCTATGTCCAGAGCTTATAATTTCATGTTTATTATGGTCAGTATAGCTAACTGTAAATATCTTTGAATGTTCAGGCCCTGATTCTGAAATTAATTTATAGCTTGGAGTAAAATGGAAGTTAGCTTGAGTAAATTCTTGTAATAAATTCTTATAGCTTTTAGACTGAACATTTAAGCAAAATTTTTCTAGAGATGAGCTAAAAAGCTTGGCAATTAATTTTTGAGAATTTCGATAGCCCCCATCTAGAAACACAGCTCCAATTAAAGCCTCAAGAGCATCTGCCAAAAGTGCGGAGCGTGTTCTTCCACCCTGCTTCTCTTCTCCTTTGCCAAGCAATAGAGCTAATTCAAGCCCAATTTCTCTAGCAATATTGGCCAAATTTTTTTCATTTACCATGTTTGAACGCATATTGGTTAACATACCTTCTCTGGCCTTGGGGTATTTTTTATAAATAGTATTTGAAATTTGTAACTCAAGAACTGCATCACCTAAAAATTCCATACGTTCATTATGAGTGGAAGCTAGGTTGTTTTCATTAACATAAGAGCTATGTGTTAAAGCTTGAACCAATAAATCAGGATTTTTAAATTTATAACCAATTCTTTCTTCTAAATTATACGCTGTTTTTTGCATAATGCTTTTTACCTGAGGCTGTTACCCATTGTTGAAATTCTTTATCAAACTGTTCTTTTAAGGTTTTCCAATGAGTACCACCTTTAAAATAGCTATCCAAAAAAATATATTGATTTTCAATAAAAGTCATAATTTCCTCAGCATTGGCATAAGCATAGTCCAAGCCTGAGCGGAAATTTTCCAATGAGTCGATCAAGTCAGGGTGATTAAAATTTTCTTCCGGTGTGTCGTCAACAATTGGTTGTCTATATATTTTTTGGTATAAAACCTTAAACTTATGATATTCTACAACATCAAAGTGTTGGGAGCGGACGTAAGTAACAAGGGTTTTATGCATACTTCTAAGCTCATTTACAGCCATGTAAGATTGTGTATTTTTAAGAAATGGATCATAATTAAACAGTAAAAAATATTCTTCATAAATAAATTTTTTAATTTTAATAAAAGCATCTTCAGGAAAAAGATATTTTTCAATGTCCACAAAAGTGCTTTTGCCATCCATAACGTCTATTAATCTCATTTTATGGTGTAATAACTCTGCATAAACTCTACCACAACGACGCTTTAAGGTAATAATTGCACTATCTTTATTGTTTTTATACATGGCAAGGCTTGTAAACAAACAAACCAAGCTGACAGAAAAAACTGAAATTGCTGCAGATAAAAAAGCACTATGAATCCAAGCAAACTGCGGTAAGGTTAAGACTATTATGGCAAGAAAAGTTAAAATTACTAAGCCAAAAAGATGCACACAAAGATTTTTAAATAATTTCATTACACACCAATTTATGATTTACTATAAATATGTTTATTTTTTAAAGTATAAAACTTCTGAAATGAAGATTAACAAATTTTAAGCAAAATGCAAGTCTTATGAAATTTTTCACACAGTATTTATGTTAATTAGTAAAAAAATATTTTTTTTACATTTTAATTTCAGATTGTTATGTGAAATTATATTGTAATATAAATTTTTAAGAGCTTTGTATAATCAACTGTATAAAGATTGCAAAAAATCAAAAATTGACTTTTTCAGCATGAACTATTTAATGACAACACAAGTTTTTTGTGCTATAAATTATTTCAGCAATTTTGAAATAAAGGACTTTAGTTATGAATAATAAATCTGACGAAATGCAAAATTCTACAAATAATAAAATAAATGAATTAGATGCAAAATTACAGAAATTATCCGATTTAGCCAATTCTTCAAAGGCAAATTCTGTAAAAAATAATGAAGAAAATTCAGTCTCCGAGCAAGTTCAAAATGAAAAAAGTCTTTTAACAGAAAATAATCAAGATCAATATGTTGAATATAAATTAGATGAAAACTTATTTAATTTTAAAGGTAGTACAGTTGAAAATAATCAGGAAGAAAAAGATGAACTTACCTTAGAAAACAAAATAAATGTTGAAGAAGCTAAAGAAGAAGCAAAGCCACAAGAAGAAATTGTTGAAGAAATTGCCCCACCCAAAGGGGTTAAACTTGGTTTAAGTGGCAAATTATTTAACTTCAAGAAGAAATCTAAAGTAGAAAATGAAGAAAATATAAATATTCAAGCTGAAACTGTTCAAATTGAAACAGAAAATAAGCAAGAAAAGATAGAACAAAATAATCTTCAACAGGAAGAAGCTAAGGTTGAGCAAAGCTTTGAGCAAAGGCTTAGCGAAAAGTTGGATTATGAAAATCAAGAGGAGCAGGCAAAATCAGAGCAAGATAGAGATTTTGAACTAAAACTTAGTGAAAAAATAAATAATATAAAACAAGAAATAGCAGAAGAAAAAAAATTAGAACCAGAAAACCCACCTGAATATGTTTATGAAGAAAGTCCTCCTATAAATCCCAAAACAGGAAAAATTGCACCAGCTAGAATTTTAGAAGCAGGTTTTAGCGAAAAAACTTTTCAAGTATGTGCCAAATTGTCTTTACCTTTTCTAGTTTTGCTTACTCTTGGACTTTGTTTACAACAATTTTTCTTTCCTAGAGACTTTTGGATTACTGAGGAAGTGCGTTTAGCTGATGTATATATGAATTTATTGGCAAGCCAAAACTTTTTTACATTAACTTTAAATGGTATGCCATTTGTTGAAGCGGGCCCTCTTTACTTTACTTTGATTTGGCTTATTGATCTAATTCCACAAATTGAAATGCCACAAGCTTTTTTTGCCTCAAGTATTATTTTTACAACATTTTATATTATTGTTACTTGGGCTTTGGCCAGAGGTTTGGGCTTTAGCAAACAAATTGCTTTTGCATCTGGGCTTATAATGCTTTCTAGCTATTCATTTTTAGCATTAACACATTATATTCAAATGGATATAATATATGCAACTTTTACAAATCTCAGCTTTTTATTCTTTTATAAAGCTTGGAAAAAAGAAAATGGCTTCTTTTCTCTTAGTTTTGCCTTTGTTTTAATGGCCTGTGCTGTTTTAATTAAAGGCCCTTTTTCTTTTGTTTTGTTGTTTGTAGCTACTATTTTATTTTTAATTTGGAGTGGTAATTTAAAAAGACTAAATTCCGGTGACGGCGTACTTGGTTTTATGGCCTTTCTAATTATTATTCTGGCTTGGGTTGCTTACCTTTATTTTAACAATGATTTTTTATATTTAAAAGAATTTATTCAAACACATATACTTAATCCATACAAAATAGATTTTGCAAATAAACAAAAATATTACTATTATTTGTTTGGACTTGCTTTAATTTCCTTGCCGTGGATTTTTATATTAATTTTTGTTAACTGGTTCAATGTTTTAAGGAATTTAGGAAAAACCTTTAGAAATCGTAAAACAGAAACAAATAGCTCATGGTTACTCTGCATTATTATTTCAGGTTTGATTATATTATCCATTCAAAACGATCAAACCATTATTAATCTCTTACCATTAATGCCTGCTTTGGCAATTTTATTTGCAAAGGCTCTTTTAAACTTATCTGCTTTTAGTAGTCGCCTATTCTTCGCATTTTTAGCCCTTATATTAGTTCTATCTGGACTGTTTGCTATTTTAATTGAATTTCAATCCTATATTTTGCCTATTTTGCCAACTACCTCCTTTCTTCCTGAGAAAATTCCTGCCTATATTAATACAGTAACAACTAATACTTATTTTGGTTTAACAGGTTTTGGTGTTATTTTATTACTTTTTGCATTAATTTTATTCAAATTTACAAGACGCTCTTTGGCAGGAGGTTCCTTAATCGTCTTTACTTTAGCTTTAATCCTTTGTACTCAACCATTTAATATTTTAGTTGCCCCTCAATTAGACAAAATTTTTAGTCCAAAAAATCAAGCTCAAACTCTGGCTAAATATGCTGACCAAGGCTATAATGTGGCAACATATAAAATATATCCTAATATTTACACTTATTACTACAATATAGCTAGGGACAGTCAAAATTATCCCATGGAAAGCATTATTAATTTTAGTAGTGAGAATGAAGTAAACGATTTTTTAAGCACAAACCCCAAGGTTATTCTTGCAGTGCCAACCTCAATTTTAGAAGCTATGCCAAATAGAGAACATTCTGAAATTATTGAAAGTGCATGGTTAGAAAATCGTGAAATTAGTCTTACTATTTGGGATTCTCCGCAACTTGAAACTATTCAAACTCCAAGCACTTCTCCAATTGAAGAGCAAGAAACTTTAGAAGAATCAAACGAAACACCAGTGCAACTGCCTGAAATTATAGATGAAGTTCAAGAAAATATAAAACCACTTGAACAAACAAATAATGAAAATAATATAGAAATAGAAAGTCAGGAGAATTTTGAAAAAACAGAAGAACATACATTTCCTGACGCACAAGAGCAAAATATTGAACCAACTGTTTTGCCCGAAGAAATACAAAAGATAGAAGAAATACAAAATAGCGAAGAAGTACAAAATAATGGTGAAACTATAATTTTACCGGCTACAGAAATTGAAATACAGCCTAATCAAGAAGTTCCAACTCCAAAGCCAAGTGAACAAAATGATCTTGAGATTATCCAAAATCAACCCAGCCCAGAGGAAGACATAGAAGAACTACCTAGCGAACAAAATAATATTAATCCTCCTGAATTGGACTCTACCATATTAAATAATATGGAAGATATTTTATTGCCACAAGTTGAGCAAGAAAATATAGCCCCATCTCAAGAATAATCAATTACTGGGTGATAATTATGGAATTTCTTTGGATTATTATTAGTTTTATTTCAGGTTCATTGCCATTTGCTGTGATTATTTCTAAAACATTTAAAGGTATTGACCCAAGGTATGAAGGCAGTAAAAACCCTGGAACTACCAATGTTTGTCGGTTATGTGGCTTACCCCTTGGCATTTTAACTTTAATTTGTGATGTGTTAAAAGGAACTTTACCTGTTTATTTGAGTACTATATTTTTTCCGGAAAGCACTTATACAACAACATTTTGTGCCTTTGCTGCCTTTATAGGGCATATAAAATCCCCCTTCCTTTCATTTAAAGGTGGTAAGGGAGTTGCCACAGGTCTTGGTGTGCTTATTCCCCTTGCTTTTACCCCCCTCCTTGTGGCAGTAATAATCTGTATAATTGTAATTTTATTGACCGGCTATGTTTCTGCAGGAGCTCTTGCTCTTTATAGCTCCTTACCGATACTTTATATTTTTTTTCAAGCCACAGATTGGATTGCTCTCTCAATTATTATGCTCTTAACTGTGCTCTATACCCATAGAGGAAATATTCAAAGATTAATCAAGGGCGAAGAAAAATCTTGGCGTAAAGGTAAATAATATTCCAAAGATCAATTTGGCAAAAATGCAGATTTTATGAAAAATCACCCTAAAAAAAAGACGGTTTAAAAAACCGTCTTTTTTTTAGAATATATAATAAATTTTATTTATTCAGTTTCAGCTACTTCAACTGCTTCAGCTTCATCAGCTTGAGGAGCTTCTTTTGCTACTGGAGTTTCTTCGCCAAGCAAAGATCTATCTTCAGAAACAACTTTTACTATAAAGCTAGGAATTATATCAGCATGTAGACGAGCTCTGACTTCATGCTCACCAAGGGTTCTGATTGAACCATCAAGCAAAAGTTGGTGACGGTCAATTTCAATACCTTCAGCACTGAGTAATTCACCAATCATAGAGCTGGTTACAGAACCATATAGTTTATCATTTTCACCGACACGCATTGTAATGGTTAATACAAATCCTTCAAGTTTTGCAGCAATAGCATTAGCTTGTCCGCGAATTTCGTCCATACGCATTTGTAATTTATTGCGTTCAAGTTCAAAAGTGCGCAAATTAGCTGGGGTTGCAAGCATTGCAAAGTCGTAAGGAATAAGGAAGTTACGGCCATAACCTGCCTTAACTTCTACCACATCTCCAAGATGTCCTAAATTTTCCACATCGGCACGAAGAATAACTTTCATTTCTACTCTCCTAACCGTTCAAAGAATTGGTTTTCTTTTTTACATCGCTAGCATGGGCTGTGGTGTAGAAAAGAAGAGCCATTTGACGGGCACGTTTAATTTCAGTTGTTAGGTGACGCTGATGTTTAGCACAAGTTCCGGTAATTCTGCGAGCAACAATCTTACCGCGTTCAGTGATAAAATCTTTTAATATATCAGCACGTTTGTAATTTAATGGTAATTCTGCATCAGCACAAAAGCGGCAAAATTTACGACGTGGAGCAAATTTTTTACGAAAAGCCATTATTCATTCTCCTCTGTTACAGCACTTACTTCACCGTCAAGGCGAATGGTAAGGAATTTATAAATATCATCTTGAATTCTAATAATACGTTCAAGCTCGGCCACTAAAGTAGCAGGTGCCATGTACTCAAGACGCACATAATAGCCACGCATTTGTTTACGCACAGGGTAAGCTAAGTCACGCATTCCCCAGTGATCCACTTCAAGTAGTTGGCCGCTTTCACGTTCAACAACACTTGTAATGGTTGCAATTTGCTGTTCACGCATTTCCGCTGTCAATTCAGGGGATAAAAGCATGAGGGTTTCCATTTTACGCATAAAAAATCTCCTTATGGTCTTTGGCTTTTTGCTTGGCAAAAAGCAAGGTTGATTTGTTTATGTAAGCCATCTTGAAACCACTGTCAAGAAAAAAATATTTGAATTTTTCTTGTCAGTTTAGGTAGTTTAGAATATTATTTTGTCTTTGAGATAATAATTTACTAAAGGATATAATATTGAGTAAGATTTTTATATTGCTTTTTTTTGGTCTAAGTTTAATTTTTGGCATAAATCAGGCTTTGGCTGAGGAATATAATGTCGGCTATAAGTCTTATTCCATGTGGAAACAAAGAGATTATATTAGGCTTGACATTTCGCTATGGTTTCCAACCACACGCAGTCCTTCAAGGTTTCATTTGGACGATTATTTAGTTAGTGCAGCCAAAAATGCTCCCATTCAAAAAATTATTGATGAAGAAAAAGCCAAGCCTTTTCGAGATGAAATTAGTAGTTTAAGGCAGAGTATGGAGAAAAATAAAAGTTCTGAGAAAGAAATTACAGCTGCGATCGAAAAAATTATATTACCACATATTAAGTTTCCTTTGATTATTTTGTCTCACGATTCAATAGCCAACCGTTATACTTATCATACTTTAGCTGCCCAATTGGCAAAAATGGGTTATTTAGTTGCCATTCCAAGTCATTTTCACGATAATTCTTATGCCATGACCTATAAGAACTATCCTATTTCATTACTTGAAAGGGCCAAACAAATTTTAGCCACCTTAGACTTTTTTTTATCAGATGACTATGTTGCAGACTTTATAGATCAAGAAAACATTACTTATTTAGGTTTTGGAAATGCAGGAATGGCTGCTATGTTACTGCAAGATGTTGATTTTACAACAGATAAATGGGAAACTTATTGCCAAGCCTTTACCGGAATGCAAAATCTAATTTCAGAGCAAGTTTTTAATCCTTTAACGGAACACAAAAAGATTTATCTTGAAAATCAAAGTATAAGTGTAGAGTTTGAAAATATAGATCCTTATTGTTTTGAGCCTTTATATTCTAATTTAAATACGATAAATCATAATGTGTATGAGTTGAAATTATCTAATACTGAAAGTCAAAAATTTTACGAGGCTTTGTTGAGTAAAACACAGGCTAAGCTAAAAGAAACCAACCAAGACCTTGAGCAAGAGGCTAAAAAAAGCAAATCTTCAAATATTCCACCCTTTGTACAACCATTTTTACCTCCATTTAAAGCAAATAATTCTTATGAAAATACATCTTTTTCAAAATTTATTTATGTATCACCTGGGCTTTATTTCTTATTTGACCAAGATGATTTAGCAAAAATAAATAAACCCACACTATTTATAGGACTTTTGGAAGACAAAATAAATCTACCACAATTTCAAAGCGAACGCTTTTATGCAGCTACAAATGAGCAATACTCAGCCTATCAAGTCCTAACAAATGTTGATAGCTTTGGCTTGCAAGCCCCATGCCCTGAAAATGAGTTGTTGATTGAAATTTGTCGTACTGTCAGTGAGGAGCAAAGAGAACAGTCCTTACTTGAACTTAGTACAGAAATTAATAATTTTATTCATTAGAGCAGTTTCAATAAAGATTGAACCTGCTCTAAACCATATAACTTTCAAAAAGCAATCATTTAACGAAGTGGCAAAGCCACTTCTATTCTTGCTTTTTGCACTTCAATGTCGCCATGCTCCAATGAAGTGTTTAGGGCATTTTAGGACAATTCTTTTCCAAAAATGCCCTAATACACACTGAAAAAGTCAATTTTTAATTACAAAACCTACAAGAAAGTTGCTTGTTTCAATAATAAAAACTTTATTGACAAACTAAAAAGTTTTGTGGGGGAGAGTTTGAAAGGGGGAACTTTTTCAAAAGTTCCCCCTCTCAAAACAAAATAAAAAACATAGTATTTAAGGCTGGTCTATCTTGTCAACTTTCTAAATTTCATGCGATGTGGTGTGTCCGCATTTTTACCCAGACGTTTTTTTCTATCTTCTTCGTATTCGGTGTAATTTCCATCATAGAAATTAACATAGCCCTCATCTTCAAAGGCGAGAATGTGGGTGGCAATACGGTCTAAGAACCATCTGTCGTGGCTGATAACCAGAACACAACCGGCAAAGTTTTCCAAGGCATCTTCTAGGGCACGCATGGTATTTACGTCTAAGTCATTGGTTGGTTCGTCAAGCAAGAGAACATTTGCCCCTGATTTTAGCATGGTGGCAAGGTGTAAGCGCCCTCTTTCCCCACCTGATAAAATGGCCACATCTTTTTGTTGATCTGAACCATTAAAATTAAAACGGGAACAATAGGCTCTGGCATTGATTTCGCGGCTACCAAGCTTGATAAACTCTTGCCCTTCGCTAATTACATCATAAACACTTTTTCCGGCTTCGAGGGAATCACGGCTTTGATCTGCATAGGCAACTTTTACTGTGTCGCCAACTACCATCTCACCGCTGTCTGGTTTTTCCACTCCGGTAATCATTTTAAAAAGGGTAGTTTTACCAGCTCCGTTTGGCCCGATAATCCCAACAATTGCTCCTGGTTGCAAGATAAAATTCATATCATGGGTAAGAACTTTATCTCCCATGGCCTTGTTAATAGCTTTGGCCTCAATGACTTTATTACCAAGGCGTGGCCCTGGTGGAATATAAATTTCAAGCTCAGCTGCTCTTCTTTCACTTTCATGGCTAACCATGGCCTCATAGGCATTGATTCTGGCCTTACTTTTGGCATGGCGTCCTTTAGGTGCCATTCTGATCCATTCAAGTTCGCGAGCTAAAGTTTTTTGACGTTCTTTATCGCTCCTGTCTTCTTGGGCAAGGCGTTTTTCTTTTTGTTCAAGCCAAGAAGAATAATTTCCTTTCCATGGAATTCCTTTGCCTCTGTCTAGTTCTAAAATCCAGCCGGCCACATTATCAAGAAAATATCTATCGTGGGTTACGGCAATAACTGTGCCGGGGAAAGTGTGCAAGAAACGTTCAAGCCAAGCAACAGATTCGGCATCAAGGTGGTTGGTTGGTTCGTCAAGCAAGAGAACGTCAGGGTTTTGTAATAAAAGCCTGCACAAGGCCACACGCCTTTTTTCACCACCGGAAATAACAGAAACAGGAGTGTCGGAAGGTGGGCAACGTAAAGCGTCCATGGCCATATCAAGGCGAGCGTCCAAGTCCCAAGCATTTAAGGCGTCCATTTTTTCTTGAACAATTGCTTGTTTTTCTATTAAATCATTCATTTCATCATCGCTCATGGGTTCAGCAAATTTTTCATTAATG
>CAYJHF010000038.1:15290-15881 GCA_964369905.1 uncultured Mailhella sp.
TCCAGAACTCCTTCTTCAACAACTTCTCTTACAGTTCTTGTTTCATCAACCAAGGGTTCTTGTTCTAAGTAACCAATGGTATAACCCGGAGCAATTACAATGTCACCTTCAAAAGCTTTATCAACTCCGGCTAAAATTTTTAGTAGTGAAGATTTACCAGCTCCATTGAGTCCAAGCACTCCAATCTTTGCTCCATAAAAATAACCAAGGGAAATATCTTTCAATACCTCACGCTGTCCATGACGCTTTGTTACTCTGTGCATGGAATAAATGACTTTTTCTTGATCGTTACTCATCTTTCTCTCTTATTTTATAATGTTAATGTTATATTTTTATAATTTTTTCTAAAAATAATTTTGTTCTATCGGATTTTGGACTGTTAAAAAATTCAAGAGGGTGAGCTTTTTCACAAATTTTTCCATAATCCATAAATAATATTTCATCAGCAATTTCTTTGGCAAAGCCCATTTCGTGCGTTACACAAACCATGGTCATGCCGTCTTTAGCCAAATCTTTAATAACATTTAATACTTCTTTTACCATTTCAGGGTCAAGGGCAGAGGTTGGTTCATCAAATAATAAAACTTTTGG
>CAYJHF010000039.1:0-15633 GCA_964369905.1 uncultured Mailhella sp.
CCCAAACTTTTGTATAAGTATTTCTTGGGGGCTTTGCCCCCAAACTTTTGTATAAATATTTCTTGGGGGCTTTGCCCCCAAACCCCCAGCAAAGGGAGTGACTCCCTTTGCAATCCCCATTGATTTTTTCAAATTTCATTTGAAAAAATGGAAAAAATTTCCATTAACGAGTTAACAAAGCTATTTCGTTAAATAGTCCACGCTGAAAAAGTCAATTTTTGACTTTTTCAGCGTGGACTAGATGATTAATTTTGAATGAGAACATTTCTTGATTGAGAATTTTAAGGAGTGTTTTGATATTTATTGCCGCTGCTCTAAAATTCAATGCCCTTGGTGGCGGATATACCTTGTTGATAACTATGTTTTACTTCCATAATTTCTGAAACTGTATGGGCAATTTCCTCTAACCATTTTGGCATATTTCTACCGGAAAGTATTAGATGTTTGTTCTTGCATTTCTCTATTATTTCAAGAAGTTCTGCTTGACTTATCAATTTTGCGTCCAAAGCATATAAACATTCATCTAAGATGTAAATATCAGCATTTTGTTCTGTTTTATTGAAAAAATCAATTACATTTAAAGCAGCTTGTCTATGTTTTGGACGTTCGCTCTCGTTTAAAAAAAAGCCTGCTCCACCAATAAAAAATTTATCATTGAGTAAAGTTTTTAATAGTTTTTGTTCACCGGCTTCTTGATCTGATTTCATAAATTGGGCAAAATATACATTTAAATCATTACCAAGAGCTCTAATAGCTTGACCTACGCAAGCGCTTGTTTTACCCTTACCATTTCCGGTATAAATAACTATCATTATTATTCCTTGGGCATAGAAATGCTTATAATTTTTTGAAAAAAGTCTTCTCTCAGAAAAATTACCATAATAAAAATATTTTTAAAACAAGTAATTATTCCATTTCGGCTAATAGAGGTATTATTTCATCTCGTAAGACTTTGGCTGTTGCTTTTGCAACTTCCTTTTCAATGTTTTGTTCAAGTAATTCTATGCGTTTATCTGCTTTATTTAATTGAGTACGCAGCTCATTTATTTCAGCATCTTTTTCTTCTGTGAGAATTTTTTTCTTAATATCTACCAAGGAGGAGAGTTGATCATTTAATATTTTTTGAGTAGCTAAAATATCTTCAAGCTTAACCATTCTGGCATCAATATTTTTTACATCATAAGCAATTTTTGACAACTCATCTGATCGTTCTGAATTATCATCTAAGCCTTGCACTTTGATTTCTGTTTGTTGTTCTGGGCTTAGTTTAGATTCTATTCTTTCAACCCATGAAACTAGTTTGGCAAGATTTCCCTCAAGCTCACCAAAGCGAGTATTAGCATCTTGTGTTAAGTCAGTTTGTTCGCTTAAATCTACATTTATAACTTCTTGATGTGCATTTTTCTCTATTTCCAAACTACTGATTTCATCACTAGAGGTTTCCTCAATCTCACTAATTACTTGATCATTTGCGCATGGCAGTTCATCTGGGAACTCGTCTAAATCTTCTGATAAATCTTCAGAAATATCATCTAAAGTTTCAATATTTTCTGCAAAATTTGTTTCTAAATCACTGTCCAACTCAAATGGCATTTCATTTGTTAAACTGTCATCTGAGCTTGTAGGTGCTTCATCTAATAAATTATCATCTAAAACATCTAATAAATTATCATCTAAAACATCTGATAAATTGTCATCTAAATCATCAGGCAATTCATTTGTTAATTCAAGCTCCAAGTCATCAGAAAGTTCATTTTCTAAATTATCTTCTAAGTCAGAGGGAGCATTAGCTAGTTCCATTTCTTTATCTTCTAAGAAATCCAAATCTTCCAAGTCTTCATTTTGAACAGATGCTGTATTTTCAGTTTCTGCTTGCATAATGGATTTATTATCTTCATTGTGCAATAAATTTTCAAATTCTTCAGTATCACTTGCGAAATTTAAATCTTCTTCATTCTCTTCTAATTTACTAAAGGCTAAAATTTCATCAAGATCACTATCAAGCTCATCTAAACTTTTTAT
The DNA here is from genome assembly GCA_964369905.1 of uncultured Mailhella sp. Taxonomy (GTDB): domain Bacteria; phylum Desulfobacterota; class Desulfovibrionia; order Desulfovibrionales; family Desulfovibrionaceae; genus Taurinivorans. The sequence continues at coordinate 2,023 of CAYJHF010000039.1, forward strand.
ATCATCTTCTTCATTTGTTATGTCAGATTCAGGCATTTCTACAGTAGCTATTTCTTCTTCAGTCTGCATAAAGGCATCATCATTTGCACTGTCTTCATCAAACATTGAATCAAAAATCTCATCAGGATTATCGTCTAGATTATTTGTTGTGTCTTCATCAACATCGTCCAAAAATTGGCTAAGTTCGTCAAAATCACTGTCTTTAGCCACATCTATTATGTCATCATTTAAAAGAGCATCAAGATCTTGGTCATTATTACTTGTAGACTCTTCCTCAGAATTATTCATAAAGTCTAAATTTTCATCAAGTAAACTATCTTGAGAGCTGTCAGGTGAAGCATCATTGTCTTTATCATCGTCGTCCAAATCGTAGCTGTCAAATAAGTCATTTAAAGTAGTTAAATCCAGAGGGCCTGTATTTTCTTCTTCATCGCTTGCTTGTGGTGTAAATTCATTGATTGCATCATTTAGCACAGATTGGGTAGAAATATCTTTTTCATCAAAGCTTGGTGGAGGGCTATCGTAAGCATTTGAAAGATTGTTTTCGGCATTGTTTTTTGTATTACCAACGACAACAACATCCGTAAGTTCAAAAACGTCATCATTTATTTGTTCATTGATGTTTGTCATAATTAGCCTCGTTTTATTTTAATTTTTACAGTTAATTTATAAAATTATTAACTATTTATCATTAAAAACAATGCCATTAATAACTATGCTTTGAATTATTTCAAAGCATAGTTACAAGTTTTCCCTAATTTTAAGGATGGCAAGCTGAACCTTTACAACTTGTCAAAGTTTTGCGCATTTCAGGCTTAGCTTTCGCAACACTAACATGACAGCCAATACAACTTGCTTCAAGTTTTCTGTCATGGGCAATGCGGTAATAGGAATTTATACCTTTTTCCTTATTGCCAATGGCATCGTGACAGCCGGCATCTGAACACTTTTGATAATTCTCAACTCCATCAACAGCGTGGTGACAAACAGCACAATCAACTGTAGTGTGGGTTGCATGATTCAAAATAACAGGTGCTTTGGCGGTAAGAGCCATTTTAATTGGGCCTTCGGGTACTGCCGGACGTGCAGCAACAGCAGGTAGAGCAAGAGCTATAACTAGCAGTGCACACATAGATAGTAAAACTACCTTCTTCATAAGAAACCTCCTTACAAAACCTTTTTAATGCAGTAAACTACTGCATTTTTGAGCTATAATTTATAACTCAAATTTTATTAATGCAAACCTATTGAACAGTATTTGAAAACAGTTCAGGAGTTAGAATTTCAATGTCTGCTTTAGCATATAACATTGCAATATAACGCTGCAACATATTTTCAGATTTTGCATTTAGCATATCCTGTAATAAGCTTTGCTTTATGGCCTCAAAGTCGGCAGTATTGGCATTTTTTATTTCTGCAAGGCGAGCAATAAAAACATTATCGCCAAGCACAAATGGCTTTGCTTTCCAGTTCTTATCGTCACTTGCAAAAATTTCTTTAGCCAATACCAAATCAGTCCCAAGTCCTTCAATAACACCATTGCGACCAAAAAATGCGCTTGTTATAATGTTATTTGGTACTTGAGTTGATATATTTTTTAGTATATTTTCAGCTTTTTTGTAAGCCAAATCTTTTGATTTTTCTAAATTAATTTCTTGTTTTATACTGTCTTGCACCTCAGCAAGTGGTTTTGTGCCGGCCGGAAGAACATCTACTATTTTGATTAAAGCCATTCCTCCATCTAAATTCACAGGAATGTCCAATAATTTTCCTTTTTCAGCTAACATTATTTGTTCAACATTAGCCGGAGAAATTCCAATTCCAATAACTCCTGCACTATCTAAGTTGGCGGTGCTTTCGACCTTTAAGCCATGACGGTTAGCAATTTCAGCCAATTCTACATTATTAGCCAAATCTAAATAAGCACTATCCACTAAATCTTGTAAATTATTATTAACTTGCTCAAGGGCAAGAGCCATGCGTAAGGCTTCTTTTTCTTCTTCAAAACTCTTGGTATAGGCTTCTTTTTTGTCTTCTACCAAAATTAGGTGATAGCCAAAATTTGTGCGCACAGGTGCTGATAATTCTCCAATGGGCAGAGCAAAAGCCACATCACCAAAGGCGGGAATCATTTGATTTTTAGCAAACCAACCCAAATCACCACCATTTTCTTTACTTGCATCTTGACCAAATTGTTTGGCCATCTCGCTAAAACTTTCACCGGCTCTGATGCGTGCCTCAATATCTTGAATAGTTTTTAAAGCTGCATTTACCTCTGCTTCTTGTGCATTTTCTGCTACTTGGATCAAAATATGTCCTGCTTTGACTTGCTCAGGAATCATAAATTGAGTAATTCTTTCTTCATAAGCTTGTTTAACAGCTTCCTCGCTAATATTTTCCGGCTTGGCTAAATTATCTGGTTTAAAGTTGACATATTGCAATTGCACCATAGGTTCAGTTGCATACAGAGCCTTATTTTCGTCATATTGCTTTACAATTTCTTCATCTGTAACAACAATTTCTTTAGCATCAGCCTCAACCAAGACATAGTCAATATTTCTTTGCTCAGAGGTAAATAAATATTGAGCCTCGGCAGTTTTTGGATTGACATATAGACCTGCCCCTAAAACTTGTTGAAAACTTCTTGGTAAAAGTTCTTGTCTTATGGCGCTTTCAAACTCAGCAACACTTTGTCCACTTTCTTCTATGGTTTTTTCATAAATATTTTTATCAAAATTCCCGTCTTCATTTTGAAATGAGGGAATGGAGGTTATGGCATTTTTTAATGCAATTGCACTAATGTTAATGCCTGTTCTTTCAGACTCTTCTTCCAATAGCTTTGCTACAATAAGCTGCTGCAAAGCATTTTCAGCCACTCTGAAACTAGCCAATTGTTCTTGGGTTATATTAGGAATAAGGTTTTGAATTTGCTGAACATATTGTCCATAACTTCTTTGAAATTCTCGCATGGTAATTTGCGAATCATTAACTTTGGCTACAATACCGCTAGGTCCTTGCACAGAACCCATTCCCCAAAACACAAACACAACTATAATAAGGCCAAAGGCCAATTTAACTCCCCATGAACGGGACGCATTTGAACGAATGCCGTCAAGCATATTTTTTATCTCCAAAATTTATTTAATTTTTATTTTCAGGTATTAACATAACACCAAAATTCAATTCAATCAATCTATAAATTTGCTCTGCAATTATTTTTTTTGGTTGCGCACATCATTTAGTAAACCGCCGGCACAAATTTGTCGCCATTCTTTTGCTGAGAGATCATGGCAAAGTTCCATTTCATAACCATCACTTAGTTGAACTTTAATTTTCTGGTTATGCTCAAGGATAAATGAATTAAAATTAATTTTATCCCCTTGGCTTAACTTGGCATAAGATTTTTCATCTATTATAAGTGGCAAAATACCAAAATTAATTAAATTTGCTCTATTAATTCTAGCAAAAGAAAGAGCTAAAACGGCTCTAATGCCAAGGTGGCGTGGTGCAAGTGCTGCGTGTTCACGGCTTGAACCTTGTCCATAATTATGCCCAGCCACAATAATTCCTTGTTCATTTTTATCACGCACCTGTTTAGCTCTGTTGACAAAATCCTCATCAAGCCTTGAAAATACATGATTAGCAATGGCCGGAATGTTGGATCTAAGCGATGTTATTTCAGGGCCTGCAGGCATGATGTGATCTGTGGTTATGCCGTCACCAACCTTTAAAACCACTTGGCCATTAATCTCTTCGGTTAATGGAGCAAAGCTTTCAAGGGCAACAATATTTGGGCCACGCAAAATTTCAATTTTTTCACGTTCTTTCGCCTCAGGAGCAAAAATGAAATGATGCTTAATGGAAGGAATATTTTTTGGAAACTCAGGTTTTTTGGGTGCATCACCCCAAGTTTTCGGATCTGTAAATTTACCATATAGGGCACACATAGCAGCGGTTACAGGGCTTGTTAAATAAACACCTGCGTCCTTTGTTCCGCTTCTACCCTCAAAGTTTCGGTTAAATGTTCTGACTGAAACTCCGGCTGTGCGTGGTGATTGGCCCATACCAATACAAGGGCCGCAAGCACATTCTTGCAATCTAATTCCACTGTCTAAAAGTGCACTCATTTTACCTTCATTCATCAGCATGGTCAGCACTTGGCGTGAACCCGGTGAGATTGAAGTGTCTGTAGTCTTTGCCACTTGCTTACCTTTTAGAATTTCAGCCACTAAACAAAGATCTAAATAAGATGAATTTGTGCAAGAACCCATGGACACTTGATCCACTAAAAGGCCGTCAAGCTCAGCAACAGGAACTACATTATCAGGTGAATGAGGTTTGGCCACCAAGGGAACAATTGCATTTAAATCAATTTCCACAAGGCCGTCATACTTGGCATTTTCGTCGGCAAATAGTTCTGTAAACTCTTCTTCACGCCCCATGGCCTTTAAAAATTCTTTGGTATTTTTATCAGCAGGAAATATGGAGCAAGTAGCACCAAGTTCTGCACCCATATTGGCTATAACAGCCCTCTCCGGCACGGTTAAGCTTAGTAATCCTGATCCTGTATATTCAAATATTTTTCCAACACCGCCTTTTACTCCAAGCCTGCGTAATAATTCTAAAATAATATCTTTAGCCTCTGCAAAACCTTGGAGAGAACCACTAAGTCTAACTTCAATTATTTCCGGCATAGGCAATGTATAGGCCTCACCTGCCATGCCAAGGGCTACGGACAGCCCTCCTGCACCCATGGCCAAAACTCCTAGCCCGCCGGCAGTTGGCGTATGGCTGTCAGAACCGATTAACACAGTTCCTGGTTTGGCAAAATTTTCCAAATGTAATTGATGACAAATCCCCGTGCCGGGAGGAGAAAATACTGCTCCAAATTTTGTGGCTGTAGTTCTTAGAAAACCGTGATCATCAGCATTTCTAAAGCCCATCTGCAAAGTATTGTGATCCACATAGGAAACTGATAAATCTGTTTTTACAGATTTTAGTCCTAGGGCTTCAAATTGCAACCAAGCCATAGTTCCTGTTGCATCTTGAGTCAAGGTTTGATCCACTTTCAGGCCAATTTCAGTTCCAACTTGCATTTTTCCACTAAGCAAATGTGAGCTAATTATCTTATGAGCAATATTCACAAAAAAACCTCTGTTAAATGTTATTTCTTTTTGTATTTATACTTATTATAAATCTATAATTTATTCTACATCAAGTCCTTGTTCACGATATTCATTAAGTTTATTTCTAAGAGTTCTGACAGAAATACCTAAAATTTCAGCTGCTTGAGTTCTGTTGCCTTGGGTGGCGGCCAGTCCTTTTTTAATCATTAATCTCTCAACTTCATGCAGTGGCATTAAGGCACCGGAAAAATCAAGGCTGTTTTGAGTTTCATTAAAATCATCTACTAGCGTAGTGTTTTGTAGGTTTAAGTCTTCTACCTGAATTTTTTCAGATAAAATTTCTGACGTAAATTCATTATTTGAATCATTAGTTAAGTCCTCTTCCTCTATATCTTCAAACAATGGCCAATTCTCGCTATCAAGCAGGAAGTGGGCTGAGGTAATACTTTTTCCGGCAGCCAAAAGCACAGCTCTTTCCATTAAATTTTGTAGTTCTCGAACATTTCCGGGAAAATCATAGGTTTTTAACCATTCTGTGGCTTCCAAGGAAAATTCTGTGCTTGGTAGTTGGTATTCTTTTATATAGTGGTTTACAAAGAAGTTGGCCAATTCCAAAATATCATTACCTCTTTCCCTTAAAGATGGTAATTTTAAAGGAATTACATTTAGACGAAAATATAAATCTTGGCGAAATTTCCCTTCATTAACCCAAAACTCCAAATCACGGTTTGTGGTAGCTATAACTCGCACATCAACCTTAATGGTTTCAACTCCACCTACCCGATCAATTTCACCTTCTTGTAAGGCTCGAAGTAGTTTTGCTTGCAAAGCCAAATCCATTTCAGAAATTTCATCAAGTAGTAGAGTTCCTCCACTTGCCAATTCAAACTTGCCTATTTTTTTGCCAATGGCCCCGGTAAAACTACCTTTTTCATGGCCAAATAATTCACTTTCCAGTAAATGCTCGGGCAAGGCTGCACAGTTGATGGCAATAAAAGGCATACTTGCTCTATTGCTCCAATCATGCAGGTTTTTAGCAAACATTTCTTTACCAGTTCCTGATTCGCCATTGATTAAAACAGTTGCCTTTGAAGGAGCAACTTGTTTAGCTAGGGCCAAAGTTCTTTTGATGGCCGGACTGCTTCCTATAATTTTGGGAATAAGGTTCTTTTTAACTGCTTGGGGTTTTGATTTTAAATCATAATCAGATAAAGCCAAGAGTTTTTCCAAAACTAAAGCACCGCTCCAGTAATCATAAGCTCCCATTTCCATAAAGTATCTGGCTTCATCAGGAGTTCCATTTTCAGATAAAATTATAATTCGCGGATAATTTTCCTGATTTTGAGCTGCCAGAAATAATTCTTCGGCTTTAAACCCCGGCAGGGTTGGACGAGCAATAATATATTTTACGGAAGAGGACGCAACAAAAGACGCAGCACCTTTGGCATTTTCAGCAAGGGAAGCCTCTATTTCTGCCGCTCGCAGTTGCGGAAAAATACGAGTAACGGCAGAAGCTTGAGTTAAAAAAAGAATGTGTTTAGAACTCATGGAAATTCTTATAACTTAATTAATAAATATATGCAAGAAGTTCTGCATGACATTCAATTAGCATTTTCAATAAAGAATTATAATGTCAATGTACTTGAAAGAAATTTGGGTTATAACAGTTTTAAATTTTTTGAAGCTCCTATATATAATTTTTTAAAATATATATTTTGCTCTTGCCAAATCAATTAAAGATGGCTATTTTCCTCTTTGGGCTTTGATGTATTCATGCTCTTTAGTTTTGCCTTGTTATTTTGTAAGGTAAAACAAAAAATATTTTATTTGGAGGCTTTATGCTAACCTCGATTGCTTATGCAGCGGCAGGAAATCCCGGGGGTGCTGCCGGTGGTGGAGATATGATTTCCATGTTTCTTCCCTTAATTTTAATGTTTGCTGTATTTTATTTTTTATTAATTCGTCCACAACAAAAAAAGGCTAAGCAACACAAAGAAATGCTTGGTAAACTACAAAAAGGCGATTATGTTTTGACCACAGGTGGTCTGCTTGGACGCATTGTGGAAGTTGAAGGCGACCTTTTAACTATAGATCTAGGTGAGACAAAGGTTCGTACTCCCCGCGGGTATGTTAGCGGTACTTATGATCCTAAACAGTTGGAAGTTATGGCCGGTAAAGCTCCCGAAAATTCATAATTTGGGTTTAAAGTTCCCCCCATGGGTTTGGGGGGAACTTTATGTTTAGTGCTTTGTTTAACTTACTTATATTTTTGTTAATAGTGTAATTAAAAACATAGTCATAAATAAAATCGACCAAAATTTTTGGTATTTACCAAGTGGCATTTATAGCCAATCAACCATACTAGAAGTTTTTAGTGTGGCTAATTCTATTATTCGGGATTTTGACATGAAATCTGTTTATTTACGTTTGTGCCTTGCAATTATTATTATTTTTATGGGTTTTGTTTACGCTCTACCTAATATTCCTTCCATTGGAAATAGTTTTTTAAATTCTGTTTTGCCAACTTCCAGAATAAATTTGGGACTTGACTTAAAAGGTGGAATGAGCCTCACCCTTGGAGTTGATTTAGAAAAAAGCTTAAGCTCTACATTAACCAGTGTTGGACAAGCCATTCGTGAGCAAATGAGCGATGAAGGCTATATGATTTTACGCCCAAGGTTAAATGAAGAAAATCAATTAAGTATTGTTGTACCGAGCAATACAAATGCCACAGAAGTCAAAGAGCTTATCAGTAGTTTATATCCCAACCTTAGTCTTATAAATGAAGAGATTATGACTGATAATAAGGGCATAACTTTTATCTACACTCTTAGCGAAACTGCAAAACTGGAACTTGAAGATTTTACTTTAGAACAAGTTGTAAGAACAATTCGCAACAGAATAGATCAATTTGGAGTTGCCGAGCCTGATATTCGCAGGCAATCAGGCAACCAAATTCAAGTTCAATTGCCTGGGCTTAGTGATCCGCAAAGGGCCATACAAGTTATAGGGCAAACAGCCCATTTAGAATTTCATATTGTGCGTGATGATGTGGACGCAACTGCCTTGGTTTTACCCATTGGCACAGCTCACTATCCCTATGTGGAAGAAAACAGTGCTTCAAGTTCCATTGTGCTTGACACAGAGAGCCTTATGACCGGAAGCGACATTTCAGATGCTCGCCCAACCTTTGATGAAAACGGTTCGCCCCAAGTTTCCATTAGTTTTAACCCAAGAGGTTCTGTTACTTTTGAGCGCATAACAGGTGAAAATGTGCAAAAACGCATGGCCATTGTGCTTGATGGAAAAGTTTACAGTGCACCGGTTATTCAACAACAAATTTCAGGCGGTCAAGCCGTAATTAATGGGAACTTTACCATTGATGAAGCCAATGACTTAGCCATTATTTTGCGCGCAGGTTCATTGCCTGCTCCGGTAAATGTGCTTGAAGAACGCACAGTTGGCCCTTCCCTTGGGCAAGAATCCATTGACAGTGGAATTTTTGCAGCTATTATTGGCGCTTTGGCCGTTTTGGTTGCCATGCCTCTTTTTTATGCCACAGCAGGACTTGTGGCCAATGTTTTGCTTTGCGCCACCATGGTTTTACTTTTTGCAGGTTTAACTGCCTTTGGGGCAACTCTAACCCTGCCTGGAATAGCCGGAATTGTGTTAACCATTGGTATGGCAGTTGATGCAAATGTGTTGATATTTGAGAGGATTAGGGAAGAAATAAAGCTGGGGCTAAAGTTTAGTGAAGCGGTGAAAGCTGGTTTTAATAGGGCCACCATTTCCATTGTGGACTCAAATCTAACCACTATTATTGCAGCCCTTATTCTTTATCAATTTGGCACAGGGCCGGTTAAAGGTTTTGCCATAACTCTTACCCTTGGAATTATTGCTTCAATGTTTACTTCAATCTTTGTTTGCCGAGCTATTTTTGAACTTTATGTGCAAAGAAGCAATGGTAAAACCATGAATATATGAACCCTTACAAAGTGTTTCATGGAGAAAAATAATGGCTATTAAGCTTTTTAAAAATACCACCAATATAGATTTCATCGGTTTTCGCCGTATTGCATATATTATGTCCATAGTAGTTATTCTAGTTGGGCTTGTTTCCATTGGCTTAAATAGAGGCCTGCATTATGGAGTTGATTTTGCCGGCGGGGTAATGGTACAAGTGCAATTTAACGAAGATATTCAAGACGAACAAGTAAAATCAATTTTTGCCAAAACCTCCATGCCCGGACTTGTGGTACAAAAAATTGGGGTGGGTAATAAAGATTATTTGCTTCGTTTTAGCACTACGGATAATGTGAACTTGCGCTCTGAAGTGACTAAGGTTTTGGAAGAGGAATTTAGCAATAATACAGGAACAATTGTGCGTTTGGAAATGGTCGGGCCTAAGGTTGGCGATGATTTGAAAAATATGGCAATTGAAGCCCTTTTCTATGCTATTTTATTAATTACTGTATATATTTCAGGACGTTTTGAACATAGCTGGTTTATGGCCTCTGCCATAGCTGCATTGCTTTGGGGCAGTATTTTTGCCTTGGATTACATAGCCCTACTTTTTGAACTAACATGGTTCAATAAGATTTATGCCATTAGCATAGCATTGGTTATTACTATTATATTGGCTTACAAAGTAAGACTAAATTTTGCCTTAGGTGCTTTAATTGCTTTAATTCACGACGTAGTGGCAACCCTTGGGATTTTAACCTTGCTTGGAAAAGAAATTGATTTAAATGTAATTGCCGCCTTGCTTACTTTAATTGGTTATTCCCTCAACGACAATATTGTTGTTTATGACAGAATAAGGGAAAATTTATTAGCTGTACCAAAAACAGGCCAAAAACCTAGTATGAAAGAAATTATAAATGGTAGTATTAATCAAACTCTTGGCCGTACAGTGATGACTTCATTAACCACCTTATTTGCCTGCTTTAGCCTTTATATTTTAGGCGGAAGCGTAATTCATGACTTTGCTCTCACCATGCTTATTGGTGTTGTGGTTGGCACATTTTCTTCAATTTTTGTGGCCAGTCCAATCTTGTTAGCCCTTGGTGATGTGGATATTTACCTTAAACAACAAGAAAAGGCTGAGGAATTTGAAAAACCAGGTGCTCATGGAGTTGTGTAATATTTTGAATATACAATATTATTGATGTAAAGCCCACTTTTGAAAAAAAGTGGGCTTTATAATTTGAAACCTCTGCACAGTTGAAAATTATTTTTCAGCATCGGCTAATTGAATAACATATTATACTTACTGAATTTTATTTTTAAGGAGAAACTTTGCTATAAAAAAAATTATGCAGAGCTCTCTTAAAATAGGATATACACCCTATAGACTTTTAAATTGCCATTGGTTTATTAGTATTATTATCAGTTATAAATCATTTTTAGCTAAGGAGTAACAGATGAAAGCTGAAAAGATATTTTACAATGGCACTATTATAACAATGGACGAAAGTCAAAAAATTGTTGAAGCTGTTGCTGTTGAAAAAAATTATATTGTGGCTTGTGGCAATTTACAAGATGTGAAATCAATTGCTGATGATAAAACACAATACATTGATTTAAAAGGTAAAACAATGCTTCCTGGCTTTATTGATGGCCATAGTCACTTTTTAGAAACTGCTGAGCGTGATTTTTGGGTGGATTTAAACAGCCCACCGGTTGGTAATGTAAATTGCATTGATGACATAATTGCCCTATTAAAAGAAAAAGCCAAAAATACTCCCAAGGGTGAGTGGGTTATTGGTTGGGGTTATGATGACACATTATTGAAAGAAATGCGTCACCCTACCAGACAGGATTTGGACAAAGTAAGCCTTGAGCACCCCATAGTTTTACAACACAGAACAGGTTGGGTTTCCACTGCAAATTCCTTAGCTCTAAAAATAGGTGGAATTGATAGAAATACAGAAGACGTTAGCACCTTACACGCCATAAAAGATGAACATGGAGAGCCAACGGGAGTTTTAGAAACTTCTCTTTGTCCTGTGATGGCACAAATACCAGCCATAGATGAAGAAAGTTATATTCAAGGTATTGAAAATGTAGCTAGAACATATTTATCTAAGGGTTGTACCACAGCACAAGAGGGCTGGCTTGTTTACCCTGAACGCCTTGAATGGGTTAAAAATGCCAGAGAACAAGATAGATTAAATATTAGATTAATGTTGTGGCCTGTGGCTGAGGGTAAGCAATATGAAAATAATAAAAAACAATTTCCTGACTACAAGTCCGGCAAGACTATTGATCCCGAACAAAAAATTACCATGGGAGCATATAAACTGACTGCCGATGGTTCTATTCAAGTTTTAACAGCCTACCTTGGACAGCCGTACTTAACTCCACCAAGCGGCGCTAAAGCTGATTATTGTGGCTATCCAACCCACGACGATGCTTGGCTTGAACAAAGAATTGATGAGCTACACGCTGAAGGCAAGCAAATTGCTGTACATTGCAATGGAGATGCAGCCATTGAAGTTGTATTAAATGCCTTTGAAAAAGCATTAAAACGCAATCCTAAGGAAGATCATCGCTTTATTATTGTGCATTGCCAAACTGTTCGCCCCGATCAATTGGAGCGTATTGCCAGACTAAATATTATTTGCTCATTCTTTGTTACTCATACATATTTTTACGGAGATCGTCATTATAATGTTTTTCTTGGGCCTGAAAGAGCCTTGCGCATAAATCCATTAAAAGAAGCTCAAGCCAATAATATTATTTTTAGCTTGCACAATGACACTTATGTAACCCCTATTGATCCACTTCTTTCTGTTTGGTCAGCCGTCAATAGGCAAAGCCTTGCCGGTAATGATCTTGGCAAAGAAGCACAAGGTATTGATGTTTATAGCGCATTAAAAGCAATTACCATTGATGGGGCTTATCAAGGCTATGAAGAAGATATAAAGGGCAGTATTGCTGTTGGAAAATTAGCTGATTTTGCCATTTTAGAAGAAAATCCTTTGGAAATCGAACCGTTAAAAATTAAAGATATTAAGGTGCTGGAAGCCATTGTTGGTGGAAAGAGCGTTTTTAGTCTTTAGTTTTTTATATAAATTTTTAATTAGGAGTTATTTTATGACTTTATTTAGACAGTATGCCAGACTTTTTAGTCTAAGCTTGGTTTATGCCGGTAATATGGCCTTACCTTACATTCATTTTAAATTTTATGACATCATAAAAGAAGCAACACAGGCCACCAATGCTGAACTTGGAACTTTGATGACCGTTTATATTGTTGCGTCCATGATTTTATATATCCCCGGTGGTGTGCTTGCCGATAGGTATTCAGTTAAAAAAGTTATTATTCTAAATGCCATTGTGACTATGTTTTGTAATGTATTTTTCGCATTTTATCACAGTTATGCTATAGCCATTGTTATTTGGATTATTCTTGGTTTAACCACAACCGGACTGGTTTGGCCGGCATTAATCAAAGCTGTACGCGATTCAGGTAGCAAGAGTGATCAGGGTAAGATGTTTGGCTTCTTCTATGGTTTCCAAGGCCTAGTTATGGTTGTAATTGGCTTTGTAGGAGCTGCTGTTTTTGCAAGTTTCACAGAACAAATTGATGGACTTAAATATTTATTGCTAGCTCAAGCAGGATTTTTAATTGCAGGCATAATAGCTCTTGCAATCTATCTTGAAGATAAAACAGAATTTAGTGCCACTGAAGTTGAGCAATCAGAACAGCCTCCTGTTATTGAAGGATTATTAAAAGTTATTAAAATGGGTTCAGCTTGGTTACTTCTCACCATTATTTTCTGCGGTTATGGGCTTTATATTGGTATGGGCTATATGACTCCATATACAACAAATGTGCTTGGTGTTTCCATTGCCATGGGAGCTGTGCTTGGAACTATTAGGGTTTATGGAATTCGTATTTTCACAGGACCATTTAGCGGTTGGTTGGTAGACAAAATTGGTGAGCCTTCCAAGATTATGATGGTTGCTTTTTTAGCTTTGATTGCTATGCTTATGGTTCTACTTTATATTCCTTCAGGAACATCAGCCAATGTAATTATTGCCATTACAATGTTTACAAGTTTTGTTTGTATGATGCAATATTGTGTTGCTTATGCTTGCATGGAAGAAGTTTCAATTCCACCAACACTAACTGCCACTGTGGTTAGCTTTGTAAGCTTGCTGGGTTATTTGCCAGATGCAATTTTCTCACCCTTATTTGGTTATTGGCTTGATATTTATGGCTCACAAGAAGGATATGTGGTCATATTTAAGTTCTTAACTTTGATGGCTGTTTTTGGTTTCTTGGCTTCCGTAGGAATTTACAGAATAGGACAAAAAAATAAGAAAAATCTAGCAAGTTAAAGATTATAAAAATCAAACTTGCCCTTATTTTAGTCGATGCTGAAAATAATAATAACTATCTGTTAGCAAAGAATATTCTTGCCAAATAACACTAAAAAATTTGCAAGAAATAAGCATGGGACATGCAATTTTTTTG
>CAYJHF010000040.1:0-11357 GCA_964369905.1 uncultured Mailhella sp.
ACTTGTCACTAAGCCACAGGAAGTGGCTGCCTCGCAGAGGGAGCGAAGCAAGAACTACGCTTCTTGCAAGCGACAGTGAGTGGGGCTATAGGACATAGCCCCACTGATCTTTATCTGTCTTTTTAGTTATTATTTATGTCTATCATTTAGCATTTTTACAGCGCAGAATTTACCACACATGGCACAAACTTCTTCGCTTTTATGGGGCTCTCGTCTTAGTTCAATAACGCTTGGATCAATGGCAGCCTCTGTCATTTTCTCCCAGTCGAGAGATTTGCGGGCTGAATTCATGCGGTTTTCCCTTTCAATAGCATGCTTACGTCCAAGGGCAAGCTCTCCTGCTTGCGCAGCTATTTTGGAAGCAATAATTCCTGCTTTTACATCTTCAACATTTGGTAAGGTGATGTGTTCAGCTGGTGTTAAATAACAGAGAAAATCAACCCCTGCTTGCACTCCAATTGCTCCACCAATTGCTCCGGCAATATGATCATGTCCTGCTGCGCTATCCATAGTTAAAGGACCAAGAACGTAAATTGGAGCATTATAAGTTAAACGCTTCATAATTTGAATTTGAGCAGCTACTTCGTGCATACGCACGTGCCCTGGGCCTTCAATCATTGTTTGCACACCAACTTCACGTGCTCGGCGAACAAGCTGTCCAAGGGTGATAGCCTCTTCAATTTGAGCTGCATCACCTGCATCGTCACCGCCACCTGGGCGAAGTGCATCGCCAAGAGAAATGGTTACATTATATTTTAAACAAATTTCAAGTAGTTTATCATATCCTTCCAAAAGTGGATTTTCTTTGTCATTGTCTAGCATCCATCTGGCAAGCATGGAACCACCTCTTGAAACAATACCCATTTTTCGGCCATATTGAGGATCATTGTCATCTCCAAAAACTGCGCCTTTTTTGGTAATTCCGCAATGGAGAGTCATATAGTCAACTCCCTGCTTAGCTTGTTTTTCAACTTCAGCAAAAAGCATTTCCGGTTCCATGCTGGAAATTGATTTATTTGCATCTAATATTTGTTGTCCAACACCATACATGGGGACTGTTCCAAGTGGTTTTTCCCATTTATTTAACATAGTTGTTCTAATTTCATCAAGGTTACCATGAATTGACAAATCCATTATGGTGTCAACACCTACCTCTTGACATACTTTAATTTTATTTTGTTCTAGATCTAAGCAATATGTAAGTGGAGAAGTACCAATATTAGCATTGATTTTTACTCTGGCAGGTTGTCCAATAATTATTGGTTTTAAATTTTTATGATTTGGATTACCAAGGAGCACCATAGTTCCTGAATTTAACCCATCTTCTAGTTTTTCAATGCTTAAACCTTCATAATTTGAAAGTTCTTTCGCATTTTTTTCAAATAAGCTTTTGAGAATTTTATTTTTTGAAAGCATAGAAAATCCTTTGGCACAAAAAAAGCGCCGTTAAATTGTTTCGACGCATACACTTTTAGTGCTAAGGTTTTCCAAGGTTTACCTATATGTTTTATACACATAAATTTTTGGCTTTCCTACGGCAGAATTACCCGCGTCAGGTTCTAAGGGTCAGGAACATTCCTTTCTCAGCCATAAGGCTCCCCCAGCTAGAGATATAGTTCTATTTTAAATTTATAATTTTGTCCAGTTTTTAAATATATTACAGTTGGCGTTTGAAGCATTATAATATTTTGTTTTACCTACAGGCAATGCAATAGCTTAGAGCATTGATAAAATTATTTTTATTGAAACCTCTCTAATATATTAAAATTACTTATAAAAAAGCCCCACATAATTTTTATGCAGGGCTGATTAGGTTTAATTTTGTATATAATTATTTCTTAGCAAGTGGAATTGTAACCATAAAGGCTGTGCCTTGACGGTTAATTAATAGGACTACTGCTCCTCTTTGTAAGCCTTCGCTTTCAATAATTTTACCAAGTGTTGAAGCATTTGGAACAGGTTTCAAATTAGCTTCTAAAATTATGTCATTTTTCCTAATTCCTGACTGAGCTGCTAGGCCATTTCTTTCAACTTCTAGCACAATAACACCTTGCATTTTTGGGCTTAATCTATAAGTTTGTCTGTCCTCAGCATTTAAAGAGCGCACAGTAATTCCAAGGCTAACACTGCTTTTGTCTTCACTTTGAGGAGCTGTGGCCTGTCCTGTTACATTGCGTTCACCAAGCTTTACATTAAAGGTTAATTGTCTACCATTACGAAGAGCCACAATTTCTACTTGTGAGTTTGGCTTATAAGCACCTATGGCGCGTGTGAGTTCTGAAGCATTGCTAATTTTTGTATTACCAATTTTTATTACCACATCACCTGAACGCATTCCGGCTTTTTCTGCTGGTTCATTAGGCATAACATTAGCAATTAATGCACCGTCACCTTCTTTTAATCCTAAGGCTTTGGCAGTCAATTCATCTAAATCTTGAACAGAAACGCCAATCCAACCACGACTGACTTTATTGCCGGATTTTAGTTGATCAACTACAGAGGAGGCTAATTTACTTGGGATTGCAAAACCAATTCCTTGACCTGAGGCTGCAATGGCAGTATTGATTCCTACAACTTCACCTTTAAGGTTGATTAATGGACCGCCACTGTTTCCTGGATTAATGGAGGCATCAGTTTGTAAAAAGCTGTCATAAGGCCCTGATTGAATATCTCTACCTTTTGCACTAACTATTCCGGCTGTTACCGTACTGCTAAGCCCAAAGGGGTTTCCAATGGCTACAACCCAATCACCGACTTCTAATGCGTCAGAATTACCAAATCTTAACACAGGCAGACTGCGTTTTACATTTATTTTTAAGAGTGCAATATCTGTTTCCGGATCTGTACCAATAAGCTTTGCTTCTACATCTTCGAGTTTTTGATCTGAGTCTTGGAAGTTAATTAAAATCTTACTGGCTCCCTCAACCACATGGTTATTGGTAACAATGTAGCCATCACTTGAGATAATAAAACCTGTGCCAAGCGAGTTTTGCATTCTTTGTCTTTGATTATCGCCGCCTCCAAAAAATGGATCAAATTGCTTGAAAAAGCGTTCCATTTCCGGTGGCATTCCAAAAAAATTGCCATTAAAATTATTACCTTGCACAACACGTTCGGTGCTTATATTTACAACAGCTGGGCTTGCTTTTTTTGCCAATGGGGCAAATGACGGCAATTCCATGGCTAAGACATTTGAAGCCGTCATAGCCAATATTAAAATTGATAAGGTTGAGTTTTTTATAAATTTAATCATTATTTTCTCCTGAATTAATAACTGAATTATTTTGAATTAAATAATTATTTTATATATTTAATTCATCTTGTTTTGATTATCAATGCTTACTTTAAGTAATTATGATGAACCTGAACAAGAACCGGGGCAAGACCCCCCACAGGTATTTTTATTTTGAGTTTGCATTTTTAAACTGGGATGAACAGGGCCAACTTTATAGGGGAAAGCACCTGTTTTTAATGGGCTTGGAGCGCTTACAAGGCGTTGTACATTGCTTGAACCACAACTTGAACACTCCACTAAATCATTGCCAATAACCAACTCTTCAAATTGTTTTTGGCAATCAGAACAGTGAAAATCAAACATGGGCATAATAAAAATACCTCATTTTCATAATATAACAAAATAATAAACTGACTTTTCAATTAGGCTTGGGTAAAACCAATTTCTACCTAAGCTAATTATCGGATATGAAAAATCAAATTTGCTTTCGGATAAAAAATAAATCAATAACAAACATTAATAATCCTTTTACAGACAATTAATGTGAAGATATTCTAAAATAAAAACCATGTAAAATCAAGATTTTTGTTTTAGGGCATTTTTGGAAAAGAATTGTCCTAAAATGCCCTAAACACTTCATTGGAGCATGGCGAGCATTTCTGTCAGAAATTAACTCTGTCAATGCTATAAATCTTTTCCAAGAAAAAATAATCACTGTTTTTAATATGGCAAGTATTTTAAAATTTTATTAAATAAAAAAAAGAGGAAGCATTGCTTCCTCTTTCACTAAAAAATTATAAAAAGAAATTATTTTACAGATTCTTTAAGATTTTTACCTGGGGTAAACTTAACAACTGAGCAAGCAGGAATGTTTATTTCAGCGCCGGTACGTGGGTTACGTCCTTTTCTAGCAGCACGTTTTGTAACTTTAAAACTTCCAAAACCTGTTAATGTAATTGAATCCCCATTAGCTAAACATTCAGTAATGGCTTTGATAGTTGCGTCTAATGCCATTTCTGTTTTAGCCTTAGTTGGCAATCCTGCATTCTCTTGAATCTTTTCTACTAATTCTGCTTTTGTCATTTACTTTTCTCCATTCTCATAAAATTTATAACCAAAAAAAACATATCCACAATCTAGATATTTCTTTGATAAAAGTCAAGCCTTTTGTAAATTAAAATTAATTTCACCAAAAATCCAAGTTAATTCATGTTTGTTACAGGAAAGGTGTATTAGAGAAGAATTTTCTATTTTTTTAAACTTCTGCACCAGATTATAGTCTGTTTCGCCTTGGAGTTTTAAAGTGAAAATAATATTTTTTGGAGGGTTTATTTCTAGCCATTTTAGAGCATATTCATACAATCTTTCAGGGTAGCAAGCCATGTCAGAGAGTAGCCAGTCAATTTGTCCGCAATCATTTGCTTCTAGGGCAAAGCCACTCCCTTTACAAAAATCAACCTTGGCTAAATTTTGCACATTCTTATCAAGCTTGGCTTTATCAATGGCAAAAACATTACAGTTTTGTTTTGCCATTACCCAAGTCCATCCTCCAGGTGATGCTCCTAGATCAATGGCTAATTCATTATTTTTAGGATAAAATTCAGCTAGAGTAAAAACTTCCCAAAGTTTCAAATAAGCTCTGCTGGGAGGTTCAAGCTTATTTTCCAAGAACATACACTCACCATCTGCAAATGCTGAGGAACATTTTGCAGAAGCTAGTATGTTATCATTCCATAAAGTAAAGCTACCCATGGGAGATTTTGGCACAGCTTCGCCAAAGATTTGTGGCTTAAACTTTATAGGAGGCAGCTTTTCTTTAATAAGGTTACTGCGACGAAAATAATCTGTGGGGTGGCAATGCCAATTCCTTTGAATGGCTTTTAGAGCTTTTGCTGTTTCACCAATAGATTTAAAGGGCATAAAAAATGGTTCAAGCCATGTATTTTGGGCAAAGCAAAGCTTTTTTGGCTTGTCTTTTACCAAAAATAAGCGTCCCTTTTGTTCTACAAGTGGTAGTTTTAAGAATTCTATTTCATTTTTTAGCTCGTGCTCAAAAAAATGTGGAGCTACATAAACAGTGAAATTTTCCATACGGCAGAGCTATTCTTTAATGTCAAAGATTGAAATAGCCATTTCTCTAAGTTTATATTTTTGGATTTTACCGCTAGCTGTTAATGGGTAAGAGTCAACACAGGTAATAAAGCGTGGAATTTTATGCCAAGCAATTTTACCCTTTGAGAATTCTCGAACATCTTCTGGTTTAACATTTTGCCCTTCTTTTGGTAAAATAAAAGCTCCTATTTCTTCCCCGTAACGCTTTGATGGAATTGCAACTACTTGTACATCTTGGACTTGAGGCATTTTTAATAAAAATTCTTCAATTTCACGTGGATATATATTTTCTCCGCCTCTAACTATCATATCTTTAATGCGACCAGTAATTTTTAAATATCCTCGCTCGTCCATGATGCCTAAGTCTCCGGAATGAAGCCAACCATCATTGTCAATACATTCCTTAGTAGCTCTTTCATCATTATAATAACCCTTCATTACACTGTATCCACGGCTACAAATTTCGCCTACAGTATTAGGAGGTAAGATATTACCGTTATCAGGATCTTTTATCACAACCTCTATGCCTGGCAGAGCTTTACCCACTGTGGCACAACGATCTTCAATGTTTTCTTCGGTAGTTGTCATGGTCATAACAGGTGAGTTTTCGGTTAAACCATAAGGAATTGTTATCTCTTTCATATTCATATCTTCTAAGACTCGGCGCATGAGAGGTTCAGGGCAAACAGCTCCACTCATAATACCAGTTCTTAGCGTAGAATAATCATAATTGTTAAAATGTCTGTGTTCAACCATGGCCAAATACATGGAGGGGACAGCATAAAAGGAAGTACACTTTTCTTTTTCAATGCTATTCATGGCAACAATAGGATTAAAGCTTTCTAAAATAGCCATGGCTGTGCCATGATGTACACAGGCAAGTACACCCAAAACACAACCAAAACAATGGAATAATGGAACAGGCAAACAAACTTTATCAAGTTCAGTTAGTTTTTGGCGTTCTCCAATCCAGTAGCCATTATTTCCAATTCCAATATGACTTAGCATAACACCCTTGGGGAAACCTGTAGTTCCTGAGGTATATTGCATATTTATAACTTCATCTGCACAAACATTTTTCTTTATATTTTCGTATTCAGCAGTACTAATTTTTGTAGACAAGGCAAAAATATCATCAATAGAAAACATTCCGCCAAGGGTATTGCCATTAAGATTTACAATACTTCTAAGGTTAGGAAGTTCTTTAATATTTAATTCTTCAGGTTTTTGATTTTGAATTTCACAAGAAACATCGTAAAGGGTTTTTATATAATCGTGTTCCTTAAAATTTTCCACCATAAAAAGGTAGTTACAGTGAGATTGTTCTAGTAAGTAGCGCAATTCATTGCTACGATAGTTTGTGTTTACAGTAATTAAAATCGCTCCAATTTTAGCACTGGCAAACATAAGCGTAATCCAATGCGGAACATTAGGAGCCCAAATAGCAATTTTATCACCCTTTTTTACACCAAGGGCAATCAGCCCTTTGGCCAGCTGATCAACTTGATGAGCAAACTCTTCCCAAGTATACCTTACATTGGCATCAACATAAATAAAAGCATCACGTTTTGGAAATCGTTCCACAGTATAATCTAAAATTTCACCAAGGGTTTTTTCTTGCAATATAAACTTTTCCATTCCATCTCCAATTAAAAAAATAAACATAACTGATTATCAAAAGCTATATACTGAACTTGAAAGACATTTTAGAGTTTTTATCTTAAGATGTAAAGAATAATAATTTGTACCGTAATTTTCAAGGTTGTAAGCAAGTTTATAGCCAACTTATCTTTAGATGTTACTTTCTAAGGCAGTTCATACTAAAAAAGTCAATTTTGATTTTTTCAGAAAGGCACACTAATTTTACGCACTATTTCATGACTACCACAAGTAAATTGCAACTCACGGAATAAAGTGCAAAATTTTTGTAAAGGATAAATTATTAATTATTGTTTTGCCATATTATATTATAATGTTAGGAGTATTTATGATGAATAATCGCTTTACTTGACAAGTTTTAGTCGCCACGCCGGTGGTTTTGTCTTTAAGGCTTGGCAATTGCATTAATACAAACTTTGATGCAAAACTAAAAAAAATAGAAAAATAAGATAATTATAAAGTAGTGTTTTGGTTTCCTAAAAAATTTAAATTTATAAAAAATTTTTCTTGCCTTAAAATCATTATATGTATATCTTGAACAGTCCCATTGATTGAGAGTGATTTCAGGCAATGGAAATGGTTTTAAAAAAGTAAGCCATTTTTTAATTTCTTAGTATAAAATTTGAAAAACTAAGGTTGAAGATTGACTTTTTTATTTATAACTTAACAATTTATATATTATAAAGAAATAACTTAAAAAGTTATAATTGGAGGAATATTATGGGTAAGCAATGTGAAATGTGTGGTAAAAAACCACAAGTCGGCAATTTAGTAAGCCATTCAAATATTAAAACAAAGCGTCGTTTTAGTCCAAACTTGCAAAATGTCAGACATCAATTTTCAGATGGCACAGTCAGAGCAGTAACTTGTTGTACCCGTTGTATTCGCTCCGGTGCAATTCGTAAGCCTGTTCCACGCAATTATTCAGCTGAATAAAGCAAAATTTTTTGTTTTATAAAAATTTAAAATCGATTGATTAAGAGTTCTACTTTTAATTGATCGATTTTTTAGATTTTAAAGGCAGTAGTTCATAGTATCTTTTAGTTCACACTGAAAAAGTCAACTTTTGACTTTTTCAGAAAGTCACGTTGCCTCCAAGTGTCACGTTGTGGACGCCACAAGTGAATTGTGGCTCACTTTACGGCACGCAAAGCTGACGCATTTGCTTACAGCTTTGATTAGTCTGTGTTGAAAGTTCGTTTTTAGTATCAACTATTTTAGTAACAATCTAAAATTATTATATTTTAATTTCTGGACATTTTAACAGTATTTGCTAAAATGTTAATACAAAAAAGTATAAGGAGTTAACTATGACACATAAATACAAATCTTTTATATTTTCAATAATTACCATATTTTTAATTTCAGCTTGTTCACCTTATGGTATGGAAGCTGGGTCCATTGGCCAAAGCCAAGAATATAAAGTTGTTTACGGTTATGTTTCTTCTATGAAACCTGTTGTAATAAATAGTGCAGGCGGAACAGCGGCCGGTGCTGTAACCGGTGGTGTGCTTGGTGGTATATTGGGAAGTTTGATTGGTGGCGGTTCAGGTAGGCTTTTAGCCACAGCAGCAGGTGCAGCAGCAGGTGCTTTTGGTGGCGGAGCTGCAGGTAACAAAATTGGCGGTCATAAAGCGTTTGACATTATGGTTATGAGTGATGATGGAAGGGCTTATTCCATTGTTGAACACGAGAGCATTAATGTTGCTGTAGGACAAAGGGTTAGATTGCTTCTTGGTTATGAATACTCAAGGATTGAGCCAATCTAAATCAAATAAATTATTTAAATAATATAAAATAAGCTCCTTTTAGGAATTATTTATGGGGGAAAAATGCTCAACTCAAAAAAATGTGTGCTTTTTAGCGGTGGTGCAACCGGAACTGAAGAATTTTTCGGAGAGCAAGCTGAGGCTTTTGGTATTGAAGAAGTTAACTATAGCTTTGATGGACATCAAATTGTCAGAAGTCGTGGTATTAGAGTTTTAACCAATGATGAGCTTGCATTAAAAGATGTTAGCATGACCTATGTTTCTAAATTAATGGGGCGTGAATACACAAAAGCACCACTTTTTAGAAAGGTTTTACAGTCCATTTGTTGGCAAGTTAGCAGCGGGCAAGAAGTTATTGTAATTGGAACCATTCAAGATGATTTAACCGTAAATGGCGGAACTGGTTGGGGCGCTGAGTTTGCAAAGCTTTGCAATAAACCCTTACTGGTGTTTGATCAGACAAAAAATGCTTGGTTTAGATGGAATAATGATAAATTTGACGAAGAAAAAGATCCAATTATAAAAAATTCACAGTTTACTGCAACTGGTACACGCTTTTTAGAAGAAAATGCCAAGAAAGCTATTGTAGAGCTTTTTAAACGTTCATTTAATTAGTCTTGATTATCTTTTAGCCCTCTGTTTTTATTGCACATTATGGATAAATTTTTCATAATGTGCAAATTTAAAAGCTTTACACAATTTATTGTGTAAAGCTTTTATGAAGAGTTTGCAGGCCAAATTTAACCACAAGTCAAGAACAGGAAAACCATATTTTTTCCGTTAAGTAATTGATTTGTGTGTCTTTTAGCTCTGCATGAAAAATTCTTAGATTTTTTCAATTTCATTCTTTTTGGAGAAACTTTGCCATAAAAGATAATTATGCAGAGCTCTCAAATTATTGGTGTTTAGTGAATAATAAGTTGCCTTTTTTCTTGTGCAGTATTGGCGCTAATCTTTTGTGGGGCTCTTCTGTTTTATTTTGGCCCATGCTTGATTATTTAGACCCTTTTGCAATTTTAGGCCAGAGAGTTATTTGGTCTGTTCTTGTGCTTTTTCCAATTCTTTTTTTTACTAAGCAATTATATAAAGTAAAAGAAATTATTAAAAATCCAAAACAAATATCAATTATCTTTTTAAGTTCTGCTTTTATAATAGTGAACTGGTTTGCATTTGTTTGGACAGTAAATAGCAATATGACTGTTGAAGCAAGCCTAGGTTATTTTATTTCTCCACTTTTAAATATGATTTTGGCAGGTATTTTACTAAAAGAAAAAACTACTAGATTAAAAAAAATCGCCATTATTATATTTGGGTTAACCTTACTTTTTAATATATTTTCCTATGGTGAGTTTCCCATATATTCATGTGCTATAGGTGGAACTTTTGCTATTTATGCTTTTTTGCATAAAATAATCAACACAGATCCAATTCCGGCTTTTTTTCTTGAAATGCTAATTTTATCTCCATTTTGTGTGTTTTTATTGACTTATATTCTTCCTGGAGATTATGCAATTGTGGGCTATCCTCCTTCCCACTATTTTCTTTTGTTTAGCACCATCTTTTATACTGCAACCCCTCTTTTATTGTATACTTATGGAGTAAAATATCTAACGTTAACAAATGTTAGCATTATTCAATATATAAGCCCTTGCCTAGCCTTCTTATTGGCTGTTTTTGTGATAGGAGATCCTGTTAAACCATCTGATTATATTACTTTCCCTATGCTTTGGCTTGCCCTTGGAATATGCACTTATGATATTCTTAGAACCTATAGAAAAACTCCTAAAAGAGTTTTGCCGGTAGATAATGATTTCAAATAATATTAAAGGAATTATTACAACATTTAGTGCTGTTGTTTTATGGGCATTTGGGGTAATCTATTGGCCATTACTGTCCTATTTAGATGCATTAACTATTCTTTCACAAAGAATGTTATGGTCAACGATTTTTGTGTTTTGTATTTTGTTTTTTACAAAAAAATTACATTTATTTTTTCATATATTTAAAGATAGTAAGCAATTGATTTTGCTTTTTTGTTCTGCAATTGCTTTAGCAAGTAATTGGTTTTTATTTCTTTGGACTGTTAATAATAATTTGGCCATTGAAGCAAGTCTTGGTTATTTTATTTGTCCCATTATGAATATTTTTTTTGCAGCCATATTTTTAAAAGAAAAGCTCAGTAGTGCGCAACTTTTGGCATTAATAATATTTTGCCTTGCCGTTTTATATGGAATAATTTCCTATGGAGATTTTCCTATTTATGCTCTTTTAATTGGCATAACTTTTTCCCTCTATGTTTTCTTACATAAAATTATTAGTACAGACCCAATTTTGGCCTTTTGTATGGAAACTACTTGGATTACACCATTTTGTTTGCTTTGGCTTTTTTATAGTTTGCCAGACAGCTTTGGAATTTTTGGTTATGGTACAATGCACTACTTTTTATTAATTGGCACTATTTTTTTTACCGGTGTGCCGTTAATAATATTTACCATTGGAATAAAAAACCTCCCCTTAGTTACAGTGAGTTTCTTACAGTATTCCAATCCTTGCGTAATGTTGCTTTTAACAGTTTTCGTACT
>CAYJHF010000040.1:11457-15566 GCA_964369905.1 uncultured Mailhella sp.
GTTTCTTACAGTATTCCAATCCTTGCGTAATGTTGCTTTTAACAGTTTTCGTACTTAAAGAGGAAGTTAAACCAACAGATTATGTAATATTTCCCTTGATTTGGTTAGCTCTAATAATTGTTTTATTTGATTCTTATAAATCATATAAAAAAACAACAAAAATTAACGCCATGAATAAATAATGAAAAATAATATGCAAGTAAGATTAAAAGAAAAAAATGTAGTAAAAATTGGTAAATACCTTATTGGTGGGCAAAATCCCATTGTTGTGCAAAGCATGACCAATACAGACAGCCACGATGCCAAAGCTACCTTAAATCAAATTGAAGAGTTGGCTAAACTTGGTTGTGAAGTTGTTCGCATTGCCATTCCTGATAAAAATGTAAAGCCAGCCATTATGGAGATTGCCAAAAAAAGCCCTCTTCCCTTGGTGGCTGATGTTCACTTTGATTATCGTCTTGCCTTAATGGCCCTTGAGGCTGGTTTTGATGCCCTTAGGGTAAATCCGGGTAATATTATTAAAAATTCCATTGAAATAGAAAAGAAAAATAATCCCATTGATATTTTAGCTAAAGCCATTTTATCCCATGATGTTTGTGTTAGAATTGGAGTAAACTCAGGCTCGGTGGAAAGAGATTTATGGCAAAAATATGGCGGCCCAACTCCCATGGCCTTGGTGGAAAGTGCGCTTAGGCATATTGCTTTTTTTGAAGAAAGGGGTGTTAGGCAAATAAAGGTTTCTTTAAAATCATCTTCTGTACTAAATACTGTAGCAGCCTACAGAATTATGCACGAAAAAACAAATTATCCTCTTCACTTGGGTGTAACAGAAGCAGGAACTTTGCTTAGGGGGGCTGTAAAATCTGCTCTTGGTATTGGAAGCTTGCTAATGGAGGGAATTGGTGATACAATGCGTGTCTCGCTAACGGCTTCACCACTGGAAGAAATTACTGTGGCTTACGATATTCTTAGGGCTACAGGGCATAGAGAAGTCGGCGTTGAAATTATTTCTTGTCCAACTTGTGGACGAACCCAAATTGATTTAATTAGCTTAACAAAAAAAATAGAAGAACAGACAAAGAATTTGAATAAAAACCTGAAAATTGCTGTTATGGGTTGCGTAGTTAATGGCCCGGGTGAAGCCAGAGAGGCCGACTTAGGCTTAGCTGGTGGCAAGGGTAAGGGTGTTATTTTTAAAAAGGGAAATATAGTTAAAACTGTGCAAGGTGAAGAAAATTTACTCAAAGCATTTTTGACTGAGCTTGAAACATTAAAAAATAATTGATTTTTGAGGAAAATATGCGTTATACCAAAGCTTATATACCAACACTAAAGGAAGCTCCTTCTGATGCAGAAGTCATTAGCCATAAATTATTGCTTAGAGCAGGAATGATAAGAAAATTAACTTCCGGTATTTATAACTGGCTTCCTTTAGGTTTACGCTCTTTGCAAAAAGCTTCCAACATTGTTCGCGAAGAAATGAATGCGGCCGGCTCTGAAGAAATTTTAATGCCCTTTGTTCAACCAGCCGATCTTTGGCAAGAGTCTGGGCGTTGGGCAAAGTATGGTAAGGAATTACTTAGAATAAAAGACAGGCACGAAAGGGATTATTGCCTTGGGCCTACCCATGAGGAAGTAATTACCGATTTACTGCGTAATGAAGTGCGTTCTTATCGTCAATTACCCATTAATTTATATCAAATTCAAACAAAATTTCGTGATGAAATTCGCCCTCGCTTCGGTTTGATGCGTGGTCGTGAATTTTTGATGAAAGACGCTTACTCTTTTGATGCAGATGATGAGGGTGCTGACAAAAGTTATGCAGGTATGCGAGAAGCTTACAATAAAATTTTTTCCAAAATGGGCTTAAACTATCGCATGGTTGAGGCTGACTCAGGAGCTATTGGAGGAAGTTTTTCCCATGAATTTATGGTGTTGGCTGAAACTGGCGAGGATATTATAGTTTCTTGCACCAACCCTGACTGTGCTTTTGCTGCTAACTTAGAACGCTGTCCGACAGTAAAGCCAAAAGAAATGGACGATGTTAATTTTGATAAAAATGCCGGCCCAAGCCCAAGTTCAGTGCATACTCCAAATGTGCACAGTGTTGAAGAAATAGCCAACTTTTTAAAGGTTGAAACTCGTGATATTTTAAAAAGCTTACTTCTTATTGCTGATGGCAAGCCCATTATGGCCCTACTTCAAGGCGACAGGGAGCTAAATATAATCAAGCTAAAGAACCTACTTGATGTGGACGAACTTGAATTTGCCTCACCTGAGCAAGTGCTTGCCATTACAAATACTCCTGTGGGTTTTGTGGGGCCGGTCAATACAAATATAGAAACCATTATTGCTGATTATGAATTATATAATCGAAATGATTGGATTATTGGCGCTAATAAAAAAGACACACATATTATAAATATAAATGTTAATCGTGATTGCAAAGTAAATCTCTGGGCTGACATAAGAAATGCACAAGCAAGTGATAGTTGCCCAAAATGTAATTCAAGCCTTGAATTAAACAAAGGTATTGAAGTTGGGCATATTTTCAAGCTTGGAACTAAATATAGTTCAGCCATGAAAGGGGTTTATGTTGGTGAAGACGGAGAAGAATATCCAATAATTATGGGTTGCTATGGAATAGGTGTTTCAAGAATTATTGCTGCAAGCATTGAACAAAATAATGATGAAAATGGCATTGTTTTCCCACCTCCTTTAGCTCCTTACGAAGTGATTATTCTCAACTTAGATCCTAAGAATGATTGGGTGAGCACCAAGGCAGATGAAGTATATAATTATGTAAAATCAAAAAATATTGATGTGCTCTATGATGATAGGGAAGAGCGTCCAGGCATAAAATTCAAAGATGCTGATCTAATGGGAATACCACTACAAATTATTATTGGCGGAAAAAGCCTTGATAAGGGCATTATGGAAACTAAAATTCGCAAACTAAACGAAAAAAGTCAAATTAGTGCAGAAAATTATCAGGAAGAATTTGATAAACTTTATAAAGATATGCTAACAATTTGGAATTTAGGCTAATTTATTTTTTGTTATAAGGAGAAAGGAAATGTCACAAAGTTTGATGCAGGCACTATGCACAAAAGAAGAGGGTAGTACAGAAGTTCTACAGGGAAATATAGCCTTTGCCGCAGGTTGTGTGCGTTCAGGTATACACGCAGCTGACGGTTACCCAGGCACACCAAGCACAGAAATAATTGATAAAGGACTTTCACAGGTACAGGATTTAATTAATGTGGGCTGGTCGATTAATGAAGCTGTTGCTTTGGCTACAGGTGTGGGGCATAACTTAGCAGGCAGTGATTGTGTTGTTACTATGAAAATTCCAGGTCTTTTTCAGGCTGCTGATATGTTTACAAGCTATTCTCAGTTTACTCAAAAAAGAGGAGGATTAGTGCTCTTTGTGGCCAGTGACTTTACTCCAAGTTCAACTCAACACGTTATTGATCCTCATTACCTTTATAAAAGTTCCTTTGTGCCTGTTTTTGAACCAAGAAACCATCAAGAAATGCTTGAAGCCTCCGCTATTGCTGTGGAAATTGCTAGAAAATTCAATACATTAACAGTTATACACGCCCACGGACTTTTATGCCATAGTGAAGGCTTGGTGCATTTAAATCCCATTAACAAAAGAGAGAAAGTAGAAATTGAAAGTTTGCGTGGCTATATGACTTTACCAAATATTGCCAAGGCAAACTATGATAAAGTAATATTAGAACGCCTACCTGCCTTAAAGGAAATGGTAGAAACATCACCACTTAATAAACATATCAAGGGGAGTGGCAAAAAAGGTGTTATAACTTATAGTGCGCCCTGTATGTTGGTGGAGGAGTATAGAGCGGGCAATGAAAATGACTTGGATATTCTTGAGCTTGCTTTTACGCACCCCTTGCCAATGAATAAAATCAAGGAGTTTTGTGCCGGTATTGATGGTGATGTTTATATTGTGGAAGATGGCTATCATTACCTTGAAGAAGAATGTCGCATAGCAGGCTTAAATGTGATTGGTAAGAGTTATGATCTTCCAAATACCGAATGGACGCCCTCTACTATTTACAATTTTTTAAATAGTATGCCCTTGG
>CAYJHF010000041.1:0-15523 GCA_964369905.1 uncultured Mailhella sp.
GTAAAATAAGCTATTCTGAACTTGTGGCCAAAAGTCCGGTGGCTTGTGGCAAGGATTGAACAAAGTTTTTTAAATCAATAGATTTAATCCTTTTTTCATCAATAGCATCATCTACTTCAATCAAGACTTGAGGTTCCACACCAAAGGGTAGGCTCATTATATTTGCAAGTATAGAAGCAAACATTTCGCTATAATGCTTGCGTAAATAATTAGCCACAAAACTATTTTTAGCTTTAACTTTTAAAATCAAACCATTTTCCGTAGATAGAACTTCACCACTAAGGGGTTTAATCCATACGGAGTAGTCAGATTCTAGCAAGCTTTCATACATTCGAGCTATTATTTGAGTCCAAATCTTTTCCATGAATAGAAATCTATATGAAATTTAAATATTTTCACAGGAGAAAATTTTTACATATTACTTAGTCAGATTGTCAGACATTCCCCACTGGATTATAAACATAACTCATTTATATTATTGAAATATTATCTATTTTATATGAAAAAAACAACTTCATCTAAGCCCTTATCAGGACTCACTTTACTGTTTGTAAACTATTTTTTCAACAATTTATAAAAAAAATTATCAACATATCAATATGGAAATTACTTCAAATTTCTTAATATTACTCAATATTACTCAATTTTATAAAATATGTATTGCATAATAGTTAGTTAGACTTTTAAAAAAAATTATTTATTTTTTTTATATATTACTACCTGTAATAACATACTATTTTTTCAAGATGCTGTTATTTAATACCTTTTTCAAGTTTAATTCGCTGACAATAAGCTTTGTAACACTTGGCAAGTAAATCTTCATCTTTGAAATCAATTAATATTTCAGTATCTTGTGGGAATTCTGGGATAAAATTTTGGGAATATTTTGGAATAATTGGTTTTAATTCAATTGGAGTTATCCCTTGCATAAGTTTTAATTCTAATCGTATAAAAAAAGCATCATGATCAAATGCCTTCATAAAAGCATTAGCTCTGGCTAAAATTTCGTCATACTCAAGACTAATCTCTTGTAGTTCAAAATTATTTTCAGCTCCAATACATAAGGTTTTGCCTCTAACCCCAAGTGGTTTGGCAAAAGAAGCCAAATCACCCACCACAAGCTCCCAATTATTCCATAATTCGTGAAATTGAGAAATTTTCACAATATCATGGCGACATTCAAAAAAGTCATTAATAATGTTATCTGTTTGTATGGGGTCTTGGCAAAAACGTTTTTTGGATTTTTTAAAATAATTGTTCATTTTTATTTTTTATAAAAAAATAATTATGTAAAGTTTTTAGATTTGCCCTGTGCCATTACAATCAGGACAGGGATAACTATTGCTACATCTTTGACAGCCTAAGGGAATATAAACCTTATGTCCATTGCAACGCTTACAAATAATCTCTTCACCCAACTCATTTTTATTATAACCTCTTCCGCTACAGCCCATGCAATATATTTTCTTTTGGCCGCCCCAACAAACTCCACAAGTTTCTTTTCCATAACCATTACATCGTAAGCAAGTTTCCATTCTACGCCTCCATATTTTTGTTTCTATGCGTCAATCTGTGAATTATTTTTAAATCTACTCTACAGGAGCAAAAAACTACACCACTAAATACTAATATACCGCCAAGCATTTGCATAGTATTTAATTCTTCATTTAAAACAAGAATTGCCAAAATTGTACCAAAAACAGGAACTAAATAATACATAAATCCTGCTCTGACAGCCCCTATTTTTTTCATTGCTCCATTCCAGAGTAAAAATGCTACCACAGAAGAAAAACAAGCCATATATAACAAAGGCAGTGTAGATTTAGGTTTGGCATAGAAAATCATTTCTTCATGAAAAATCATTACTGAAACCAAGCTACAAATAACACTAACAAGAAATGTTACAAATAAAAAAACGGTTAGATGAAGTTGAATTTTAAAAAAACGCATACAAACTGAATAAATAGCAAAGCAACCGGCACAGCCTAAAGTCCAAAAATGCCCCACTGTAAACTTTGTATCTGCCAAATAAAGATAATTACCCTTAGTAACTAAAGTAGCAACACCTAAAAAGCATAGAAATGATCCAAAAATCCAAGTAAAGTTTATATGTTCTTTAAAATAAATACCAGAGAGTAAAACAATCATAATGGGAGAAGTGGCCATTATTAACGTCATATCAACAGCCGGAGCTGTTTCAGACCCAATGGTAAAAAACACATTGCTCAAGAAAAAGCCAAAAAAACCATAAAAAAACAAAAGCCAAAACTGTTCTTTTATAATATACCAGTCAGTTTTTAAGTGATGAAAACAAAGTGGAAAAATAATAATTAATGCCCCAAGCCAGCGCCAAAAATTAATTTCAAATGTTGATAATTCATTGGCCACAAATTTAACAGCGATAAAATTACCTGCCCAGCTAAGTGTGGCTAACATGGCCATAAAACTGCCTAATGCTGCATTTTGTCTTTGTGATAAAAGCATTTTTAATCCATATAAAACTAAAAAAACTGCTAATTAAATAATTTTATTGATAATTCAAATAGTATTTATTTAAATACAGTCCAACTCTTTTAAAGCATCATCTAAATTTCTTTCTTTAGCCCAAAGTCTGAAGTTCTCTAACCAAACTAAGTAGGTAGGAATAATTATTTGCTCATCTTCGACATTTTCTGGTGTTTGCAAAGTAGCTTCAGCCTCTTCTTGTACAAAAGTATTAAATACATCTAAAAAGCGAGAAAATTCTGTATTATTTACCATTTTATTGATTTCTTTAACAAATTCTTCAGGATCGGTTTCTATGTCTTGTAATAAAAAATCAAAAATATAGTCCCTTGAGTGTTCAAGGCTTATTTTATTATTTTGAATTTTATTGAGCAATGGCAATAAGTGTGGAACATCTTCTTCACAGTTTTTTATCATTATTTCAGGTAAATGAACAACTATATTTTCATTTTCTGCTTCACTGCCTTCAACTTCTTCTAAGAAATGAAACCTTGCCCAATGCTCAAAGCAAATTGCTTCTAATAATAATTTTTTAGTTTTTATCACAAATAAACCTATTTTTTATATTATATGTTAAATTATTTCCGCTAAAAGTGAGTGTTTTTTAGCTTTTAGTATTTTTGCCTTGACAATTTGGCCTGCTCTATAATTATAACTATCATCAATTATGAGATTTACTGTATTACCCCAATTATCATGCCCTTGCCAGGAAGTTTTATCAACCTCATGTGAGCTAGGTTGCATATTTTTAATATCTTGGGCTGAAACTTCCAATATATCAGCGTTAATTTCGGTATATCTTGGTTTTTTACTATGTCCTTCAAGTAAAACTTCGGTTTCAATGCCTTCTAAGCTTTTTAACCATTTTGTTCCAAGCTGATTTTGTAGAGTAATTAAGCGATTTAATCTATCAAGTTGTATTTCTTGAGGAATTTTATCAGGCATTTGTGAAGCCCTTGTGCCAGGCCTGTCTGAATAACAAAAGGAAAATGAGGCAATAAAACCTGATTGCTCTACCATGTTTAATGTTTCTTGAAAATCTTCCTCAGTTTCTCCCGGAAATCCTACTATTAAATCGGTTGACAAAGCAATTTCAGGTCTGGCTTTGCGAAGTTTGTCAACTAACTTTAAAAAATCCGTATTGTTATAACCACGTCCCATACTTTTTAAAACATTGTTAGATCCTGCTTGTAATGGAAGGTGTAAGCGTGGAGATAAAACCTGTAAGTCTTTAAAGGCTTGTATTGTTTTATCGTGAAAGTCCTTTGGGTGAGCTGTAACTATATGTAAACGCTTTAGTTTTTCATGTTCAGCAATTTTATATAATAAATCCACAAAGCTATTACCATCGCCGCCACTATCTTGACCAAAAACATTTACATTTTGCCCAAGCAAAGTAATATCGCACACTTCGCGAAGTAGCCATTCATTACATTCTTGAATAATTGAATTTGTCGCCCGAGATTTTCTTGGCCCTCTGGTGTATGGCACAATACAATAAGCACAAAAATTATCACAACCTTGCATAATATTAACAAAAGCTCTTGTTTCATTCCCTTGTAAATTATTACCTGCTGTGCCCACGGGGAGTACTTCTTGATTTTTAAATTCAGATAAGCCGGCATTGCGGTCAGGAAACTCCGGTGTAAATTCTAAATATGATAAACGTAAGCTTTTATCTTCAAGTAATTTTAAAAGAGCATTTGGGGCTTTTGCAATGTGATCACTACCTAAAACCAAGCGCACATGGGCATTTTTCTCCCAAAGCCTCACTCCCATTTGTTGAGCAACACAACCTGCAACAGCAACACTGGCTTTTGGGTTTTGTTCTCTTATAATTCCTAGCATACTAAGAACTTTATGCTGTGGCTTTTCTCGCACAGAACAAGTATTTATAAAAACAAAATCAGCTAGTTCCATACTACTTTCTTGCCAACCAAGCCCAACCATGGTTCTGGCAAGCCACGCGCTGTCATTAACATTCATTTGACAGCCATAAGTTATGCAGTGAAAAAAAGGCATTATAAATTAAAACTCTTTATATTAGACAGTTGCATTAAAATTGGCAGTTTTTTTACAAACACAAACCTTAGCCGGGCGAAGTAAACGCTCTTTTAGCATATAACCCTTTTGCAAAACCTTGATAATATGCCCTTCGGCAACTTCAGTGCTCTCTTCTTGAGCAATGGCTTCATGTAATTCCGGATTAAAAGCTTCGCCTGCATTATCAATCACTTCCAAACCATGTTTTTTTACCACATCAAGTAAAAGTTTGCGAGTCATCTCAACACCCATTAATGTATTTTGGCAAGCTTCATCTTTACTTCCATATTGCAGTGCTAAGTCTAAATTATCATGTGAGGGTAATAATTCAGCCAAAACAGTATTAGCGGCATAGGCCACTTGCTCATCTTTTTCTTTTTTCAGCCTTTTTTTATAATTTTCCATTTCGGCTAAAGATCTAAGGCGAATTTCTTCCGCTTCCTTATAAGTCTTTTCACATTGCGGACAAGCAATTACTTGCTGATTTTCAAACTCTTCTTCTTGATTTTCTTCAAAATCATTTTCTGCATCATTCTCATTATTAATTATTTCGTTTTCATCTATATTTTCGTTATTTTCATTGTTTTCAATATTGTTCTCTTGCATAAATATCTCCATATAATTACTCAAATTATAAGCTTTGTATAATTATTTTTTATGGTACAGTTTTCACAAAAATTAAAATTGTAGAAAAAGTGAAAATTGTACTTTAAAATAGTTTTAAAAAGCCCCAAAAAAGTAAAATTGACAATTTGGAAAATAGTTATGAAACTACTTTCTGTCAAGGTTAATTAGTCGATGCTAAAAAATATTATAATTTGAAACTTCTGTATAATTTTTTTTTATAAACAGCAACAAAAATTTGAATAAAACAAGCATTGACTAAAAAATACTCATGACTTATATAAAAAGAGATTTGATTAAAATTAATCTAATCATCTTATTTTTTAAATTTCAATAAAAGGAAATAGTTAGTATGCCAAAAGCTCCCTTTACACTTACAGAATTTTTAGCAGCAGAAGTAAAGCCCGCCTTGGGTTGCACAGAGCCCGGCGCTGTAGCCTTGGCTGTTGCTAAGGCTAAGGAATATTTACAGGGAAGTTTTGCGCACGCTAAAATTATAGTAAGTGACGGTATTTTTAAAAATGGAGCATCGGTAGGAATTCCCGGTACTGCCGGTATGAAAGGCAATAATGTTGCGGCAGCACTGGCCATTCTACAAGGTAATGCCTCCTATGGGCTTGAGGTGTTAAAAGATTGTAAGCCTGAAATTATTCCCCAAGCTGTTGAGTTACTCAATAAACACTGTATTGAAATTCATGCCGATACAAATTTTCATGGTGTGTATATTCATGCTCATCTTATAGACGAGGCAGGGCATACAGCTCAATGTATTATTGAGGGGCAACATGATAATATTGTCAAAATATATCAAGATGATATTATAGTATACGATATACAAACGCCTAAAAAAGCGGATAAAAACACCAATGTCTCTCTTAGTATTGCCGAACACATTCGCACCATGTCTTATTCAGAAGTGGTGGCTATTTTAGAAACCATAACTTCTGCTGACATAGACTATCTATTACAAGGTGCACGCATGAATATGGATATGGCTTTTAAAGGAGTGGAAATGCCATTGGGACTCCAAACCGGACGTACAATTTTACAAAATATTCCACTTTTACCGGCAGGGCGTGATTTAGCTTCACAATCTTTACGCATTAAAGCCTATACGGCAGCCGCTGCAGATGCTCGCATGGGGGGATTAAAAGAAGCTGTTATGAGCAGTGCCGGCAGTGGTAATCATGGGCTTACGGCTATTATTCCCATTACCATGATGTCACAAATTTCTGATAAAAATTCAGAACAATTAGCTGAAGCTTTGGCTTTTAGCCATTTATCTACTTCATATATCAAAAGCCGTTTGGGCAGACTTAGCCCTGTATGTGGTTGTACAGCCTGTGCCGGAGCCGGTGCTGCCGCCGGACTTGTTTATATGCTTGCTCCCGAAGAAGCTCAGCAAACAAGTGGATTAAAGCCCAAAATTAGCCAAGCCAAGGTAAACAAAGCAGCTAATGCTATGGCTATAATCCTAGGTAATTTGGCAGGTATGATTTGCGATGGCGCTAAGGATACGTGCGCCCTAAAAGTTGGAACAGCCGCTTTAGAGGCTTGTCATGCCGCTTTATTAGCACTTGATGGGCACTATCCACAATTGCAGGGCATTGTTGATGAAGGTATTGAAAATACAGTAAAAAATTTAGAAAATATTTCTAGTCAAGGCATGAAGGATATGGATAAAGTCATAATAGACATTGTAGAATCGCGTTTAAAGTAATCGATGCCGTAAAGTTAGCCACAATTCACTTGTGGCGTTTACAACGTGGCATTTGGTATAAAAGATAC
The DNA here is from genome assembly GCA_964369905.1 of uncultured Mailhella sp. GTDB lineage: Bacteria > Desulfobacterota > Desulfovibrionia > Desulfovibrionales > Desulfovibrionaceae > Taurinivorans. The sequence goes on from CAYJHF010000041.1 coordinate 6,961, forward strand.
TTTAATTGTTGCAAGTGCCTTATATTATAAAAAACAGTCTGCTATCAGAAATCATGGCAGGTAATTTATTTGATACAGAAAATTTAGCTATAAAGCGATTTATGTGTGAATAATTGTGCGTGTTTTGTTTTATCTTGACAAATATTATTACTTTAAGCTATAAAGATATTGTTAAATGATAAAAATGTTTCCTTTATTTATAAAATTTAGCAAATGTTTTATGAATATGTGTATTTAAACACAAGCTTTGTTATAAAGGCATACTGGCTTCAAGTGCTACTGTAAGCCATAGAAAATGAATTGATTTCACTTTTGCTTATTTTTTCAGATTTTATTTTTATTTATTAGTTATAATTATATTGATTTTGTTTGTAAATTTAATTTATTAAATGTTTTGTGTGGTTTTATAGTATTTTGTCCACTTTCTGTATTATAAAGAAAGGTAATGGTTTAATTTACATTACAAAAAGTAATTATTAAAGGAAAAAAAATGAACTTATTTGAACTAAAAACTAGTGGTTTGCTGGCAAAATCCTGTTTAGTAGGATTGTTAATTTTTGGAAATACTCACTTGCCGACTACTGCTCTAGGTGCAGAAAAAGAAGTTAAACTGGGTTTAGATGAAGCCATAGAGTTAGCGCTTTTGCATAATGAAAATATTAAAGAAAGTTTCAAGCAGATTAGCGTTGCAGAAGCAGAAGTTTTATTGGCAAAGGGCGTTTATGATTTAACTTTATATAATGAATTTAGATATGGCGTATACCCCTCTCTTGATCAAGATGACTATGACCCAAGGGAAAGTGGGGGTTGGGCAAAAAATTATCTTAGAAATGATGTGGGAGTTAGCCAACGCTTACCCACTGGTTCTACAGTTAGAATGTATTATACCACTAGCCATGAAAATAGATTGGAAGACCCCTCAGTTTCCGGTTACGAAGATCAGAATTATTTGACAGTTGAATTAGCTCAAAGCTTACTCAAAGGACTTGGCGATAAGGCAAATCGTGCGGCCATTAAAGATGCAATGCTCTCTGTTTTAGAAAGTAAGGAGGGGCGAAGCATTACTGTATCTCAAGTTACTCTTTCTGTAATTCAATCTTACTGGAGTCTTGCTATTGCTCGCAATAACCTTAAAGTCTCACAAAAAACTTTAAAAATGGCTAAAGAAGTTTATCAACGTGAGATTGTGCGCCATCAAAGAGGTATTTCTAGAGGTGTTGATGTTGAGCGTGCTCGTTTAGCTGTTGACCAACGCAGTTTTATTGTAAATCAATATAAGCGTGATATTCAAGTGGCTGAAGAGCAATTGATTTTTTTAATAAATGCACCACATATTGAAAGAAATGATGCCATTATTCCTATTTCAAAGTTACTTGCTGAAGTAGGTGCTATACCAGATCAAGAAAATTCACAAAGTCTTGCCCTTAAACAGCGTTTTGAGTTGCATCAGCTTGAAATTATGTTACAAAAACTGGGTCTGGAATATGACGTGAATAAAAATAATTTATTGCCTCAACTTGATATTATTGTTGGATATGCCACGGCAGAAGGCAATGATTATTTACGCTCTGCCGAATCATTTAAGGGCACTTCAGAACAAGACAGTTGGTATGCCGGAGCTACCTTTAGCTATCCAATACAAAACCGCACTGCTAAGGGTGCTTTTAAACAAACTGAAAAGTTAATTTCCATTGCAAGGGACAGAATTACCAATACCCAAAGAAGCATTAAGACTGAAGTTTATAATGTAATTCATAATTTAATTATGGCTCAAAAAGGTATTCCCTTAGCTGAGGAAGCTGTTAGAGCAGCCAAAAAAGTTGTGGCAGGTGAAATTTCACGCTTTGAATTTGGTGGTATAAACAATAGAGATTTGCTTGCTTCTCACGATGATTTAGGCAGAGAAGAAATGTCTTATTTTATTGCTCTTGCGCAATACAATATGGCTCTTGCTGAATATGATTATGCCATTGGCAACTTACTTACCAAAAATAAAATTAACCTAGATGAAATTGAAGCTAGAATATATTAGCCTTTAATGTAATTGATATTAATTGTAGTAAACTATGCGAATTATAACTTTATTTTTTATGCTAGCTCTTTTGCTTGGGCTAGCACAGGATTTGTCTGCTCAAGAAGAGGGTAAAAAGCAGTTCCAAGCCCAAGGTGTATCTCGCCCAATTTATAATGCTGAACTAAGTTTTAGTGTTCCCGGGGTCGTATATGATATTAAAGTAAAGGCTGGACAATATGTAAAAAAAGGAGACTTATTAATCAGCCTTGACTCAAGAGCTGAGGATAGTCGCATCCAACAATTGGAACATGAAGTAAATAACACGATTAAAATAAGAACTTTAGAAACTCGTATTGCTCAATCCCTCTTGGACATGGAGCGTTTTTTGCACGCTTTTCGCAGAAATGCTGCCACAGAAATGGAATACCAACACTCCAAGCTTAATAATGATTTAAATGTTTTAGCACTAGAGGAAGAGCGTTTTAGAATTAATCAAATTCATCACAGTATATCAGAATATAAAGCAGTTAGGGACAAAATGTATATTTTGGCGCCCAGTGATGGTTTTGTGGAAGAAGTTTTTGTTGAACGTGGTATGGCGGTGGATAGAAATGTTCCTGCTTTACGCCTAGTTAATATAAATCCATTGCTTGTGGAGCTCACCTTGCCCATTGAACAAGCAATCAATTTAAATATAGGGGATTTAGTTGAGGTTATTCAACCTGATTCCGAAGAAATCCTTGAGGGTAAAATTGCATCTATTGCTAAGATTGCAGTGCTTTCAAGTAGAACACTTAAGGTGCGTATTCATGTGGCTAACAGCACAGGTATGCCGGCAGGACTTTTGGTAATGGTTCGATTTAATAAAAAATCGTAATTTTGAAATCTTTTTAACCAGCTTAGGAGAGAAGCATCATGAGTCAGAAAAAACAAGGTAAACAAGCTAATCAAGAAAATCAGGAAAGCAAAGAAAATCAACAAATCCGCCTTAATGTAAATGCAGATCAAATGCAAACTTCTTATGCAAATGCTTTCCAAACACATTCAACACCAGAAGAAATTTTAATTTCTTTTGGAATAAACCAAACCTTGCCTTCACAAGAAGAAGGGGTTACTGCTGACATGATTTTACAATTCTCAAATCGTATAATTATGAATCACTATACCGCTAAACGCTTAACTCTTTCTCTTTTGCAAAGTATGCGTGAGCATGAAGAACGCTTTGGCGTAATCGAACTTGATGTTTCAAAACGTATTTCTTCAGGTGATACTCCTGACGATTCAGTTGAACAATAATAAATATACAAATCTAAATAAAATTGGATTTATATAAAAACTTGGGGGAAAGTTATTTTTTAACAGAAAATATGCTTTCCCCCTAATAAGTATATTGGAGCAGGAAAAAGTATGGCTCAAATAAGCCAAAGAGATAATGATAAGAATTTTAATAGGCTAGATCCGCTTATTAACTCTCTTCTCGCCTCGAAAAATAGTGAGGAACTTTTTTTTAGCTCTTGCCAATTAGCTAGTGAATTGGTCAATGCCACAGGAGTGGCCATCTTTCAAAAAAACCAAGGTAAAGTTGGCCTATTGTCAGCCTATCCCTTTAATCCCTCTGCAAGTAATGAAATGCCAAATTGGCTCACCCTCCTAGGTAAGAGCTATGGGCAAATGCTGGCAGAAAACTATCAAGTCCTGCATTTAAGTGATGGTGGAATAGGAATTTTTGTTCCATTATTTTCCACAGCTCAAGGAAATCTTTGTATTGCGGCTCACGTTTTTGGTAATAGGCAGGTGCGCTTACAAGGGGTTAGTGATACTTTACAGCTCATTCGTACCATGCTTTTTATGGCAAATAAATATGTTGAGCAAAAAGAAAATCAAGGTTCATTGACTACTGAGCAAATAGCAAATAATAATTCATTGCAAGACATTTTAAGTCTCTTGGGTGAATTTCAAAATTGTACAAAATTTTCAGAAGCTTGTATTACATTATGTGCTGGAATTGCTGCAAGATTTTCTGCGCGTAGGGTGGCATTAGGTGCTGTTTATTCAAGAAGTGTGCACGTCATAGCCTTAGATCAAATGGATTCATTTAGGCGGGGGACTCGCACGATACGACAACTTGAAAGTGTAATGGAAGAATCTCACGATCAAGAAAGAATAGTATTTTATTCTGAAATAGAAGAAGAAAAGCCTGAAATTGACCCTGGTGTAATAGTTAAATCGGCTAAAGAACTTGCCAATATGCTCCAAATAAAGAGGGTTTTTTCAGTTCCACTTTACACCAACCACGATGAAGAAAAAATTGAATTTATTTTAGTTTGCTTATTTGATGAAAAAGAAATTTTCGTGCATGATAAAATTCAAGAATTAAACCTTATTGCCAGACTTGTGGCTCCAAGATTAAAAGATTTGCAACTTGCCGAAGAATTTTTCCTTAAGAAATTTTTACGTTATTTAAAAATAAAATCCATAGATATTTTTGGCGAAAGGCGAACTATATTGAAATTAGCCACAGCCATAGTAGGAATTTTTTTATTTATAGGATTGGTTTTTAAAGGTGATCTAGTTATTTCTGCCCCCTTAGTAGTTGAAGGGGTGCACAGCTATACCCACACTGCCCCCTTGGACAGTTATTTATCGGAAGTCTTAGTTCGTCCCGGAGACGCTGTTAAAAAAAATGATGTATTAGGTAGATTAGATTCCACCCAAATCAGTTTAGAAATTGCAGCTTTGCAGGCCGAGGAACATATACACCAAAGTCAAGCCACCCAATTTTTACAAGAAGGTAATGATGCTGAAGCCGCTATTGCTTTTTTGGAATCGGAAAGAACTAAGGCTAATCTAAAGTGGGCAGAAGAAAGGCTTTTACTGACAGAACTTAGATCAAGTGTAGATGGCTTCTTGGTTTCAGAGGATATGTATTCCCATTTGGGGCAACCGGTACGCCGCGGGCAAGCTCTTTTTGAAATCACTGACACAAGTTCTCTTCGCATAGTTGCTCACATTGATGAGTCAGACATTAGCTACATCAATACGGCCAGAGAAGAAAATATTTTATCTGGAGAATTTACTCTAACAGCTTATCCCTCATTGCACATTCCCTTTGCAGTGGAACGTATTCACCCTTATGCAAGCCAAGCAGAAAATAAAAATGGTTTTGAACTAAGGGGTGAACTTCTTGAAATACCGCAAAGTATTACCCTTAGACCCGGCATGGAGGGATTTGCCAAAATAGCAGCCGGGCAAAGAAGTATATTATACCTTTGGACAAGAAAACTTATTAATAGATTAAAGCTGACTTTCTGGCGTTGGTTTTAGGTGATTATATTATGCAAAACTCCCACGAAAGACATACAACCTTTCACGAGCAATGGTTCTTAGTTGAAGAGTTAAAGCCTCAACTACGGCCAGAGGTTGAAGTACGTAGACAGATTTTTGAGGGAGAGCTTTGGTATATTCTTTCTGATCCTGACAGCAATTCCCATTTTCGTTTAGCCAAGAACGCTTATGGTTTTGTGGCCATGCTTGATGGCAAAAAAACAGTGCATGAAGTTTGGGAAATTTGTCAAGAAAATAGCAGATTGAGCCATGAAGATATTTTAGTGCAAAGTGAGGTTATTACCTTACTTGGTATGCTTCATTCTTCCTCATTGCTCTTATTGGATATTCCGGCTGACACAAATATTTTATTGCAAAAAACCCAGCAAAAAAAGCTCAAAAAAATAGGTAGCACTCTTTCATCTTTCCTTTTTTTGCGTATACCACTTTTAACGCCTGATGCTTTTTTTAGTAAATTTCAAAAAATAGGAGCAATTCCTTTTACCAAACTTGGTTTTATTATTTGGCTGATTTTTGGTTTTTTTGCCTTGCGATCCCTTATTATTAATTGGAATACTTTTGCCAGTGAATCTTCACAAACCTTGGTAGCTTCAAATTTAATTTGGCTTTATTTAGTTATAATAATAACAAAAATTGTTCATGAATGTGGGCATGCCTTTGCCTGTAAATATTTTAGCGCCAAGGATGGTTTGTCAGGTGATGTACACTCCATGGGCATTATGCTTTTATTGTTTGCCCCTGTTCCTTATATAGATGTAAGTAGCAGTGTGCAACTTCGTTCTCGATTTGCAAGGGCAGCTGTTGCTATGGCTGGAATGTATTGTGAATTTTTTGTGGCTTTTGTTTCTATGCTTGTTTGGGCAAATACGTCTACTGAAACAGCATTGCACATTTTGGCAAGAAACTGTGTTATTTTAACCTCTATAACCACTTTACTTTTTAATATTAACCCACTTTTGAGATTCGATGGGTATTTTGTACTTTCTGATTTACTCAACTTGCCAAATCTTTATCAACGCTCTCAAGCCTATGTTGTTTATATATTCAAAAGATATATTCTTGGTATAACAAAAGCCATAACCAATGTGGAGAAAAGAAAGGAAAAAATAATTTATGTAATATATGCCATTGGTGCATTTATTTATCGTATTATTATTACAGTGGGAATTTATCTTATTTTGAAAGGTAATTTAGCCCTGCTCGGAACAATTTTAGCCTTATCCTTAATTATGCTTTGGTTTGGTATTCCAATAATTAAAGGGATTATTTATTTATTTTCTTCAGATGAGCTTTCGGGCATGAGACATATTGCCCTATTTAGATTTTATGGACTATTGGCTATTTTATCCTTTGGCTTGCTTGTTATTCCCATGGAAAGTTCGGTTATTGTTGAGGGTATTGCAGAAAGCAGGAAACAATATATAATTTATTCTGAAGTTGAGGGAACATTAATTGACTTTGCCAAAACTGATACAGTGGTAAATAAGGGCAAAACTATTTTAATAAAAATAGATAATCCCGGACTTGTGGCAGAATTTGAAGATATGCAGCTTGGGGAAAAAGTAACCAGAGCCAAATTAGAACACTCTCAAGATCAAGGCGATATCGATAGCGTTGGCAGATTTGCCCTTGAATTACAAGCAAATAGGCAAAACTTAGCAACGTTAAGCTCACAAGTTGAAAAGCAAATAATTTTTTCACCTACAGACGGAGTATGGGTTGCACCTGATTTGACCAGTCGTGAAGGAAGATGGATAGGTAAAGGTGATGTGCTTGGGAGCATATACTCACCTGAAGATTTACGTTTACGTATTGCTGTTGATCAATTTGATGCGGCAAGACTATTTTCTGAACAAATTATGAGCACAGAATTTGTTATTTCTGAGCGTATGGACATTAGGAATAAAGAAAACAGACTTTTTTCAGCAAATATTGAAGCTACCGCAGTTCCTGCCGGTAGAAAGGAGTTATTTCATCCCTCACTATCAGTTCAAGGAGGCGGGGAAATACAAACTATTCAAACCCAAAGTGGTGAAGAAACCACAGAACATTTTTTTGAGCTTCGCCTTTTGCCGGAACAGGAAGCCATTGCTCATATTGCTCCTGGCCAAAAGGTTTTTGTGCGTTTAGTTTTTGGTAAACAAACACTATTCACCCAGTGGCTTAGGCGTTTTCGCCAGTTTTTCACAGCTTAATATTACTATGGAAGTAAACAATGATTCTTGCAGATATTATTGCATATAATGACTTTTTCTTAGGAAGAAATAAATCAAGAGTAGTTCCCCTTGGTTGGGATTGGTTTGTTTTGCGTATTGAACAAATGTTTGCTCCTAAAGTTAAGACCTCAAAACTTCTTGAAAAAGCCGAAAAGGTCTTAAGCTATGATGCAGAAATTACTGCTTTAAGTGATGATGAACTGAATGCAAAGCTTGAAGAACATCGAGTTTTATTTAGATTATCAAGGGAAAATGAGGAACAGGCCATTATGGCAATGGCCTTGGTTAGAGAAGTTGCAAGTAGAATTCGCAATGAAAAACCTTATTTATGTCAAGTGGCAGGGGCCTTTGGTATTTTGGAAAATACCATTACAGAAATGGCAACAGGAGAAGGGAAGACCCTTACTGCCGGACTTGCAGCTGTATTGGCAGCATGGAGGGGTAAGGGCTGTCATGTGATCACCTCCAATGATTATTTGGCCTCTCGTGATGCAGAAATTATGGATGAATTTTATAAAGCCTGTTTTGTGACTTGTGCATCTATTACTCAAGAAAGTACACCTCCTGAACGCAAAAAAGCCTACAGTTCTGATATAACTTATTTGACCAGCAAAGATCTTGTGGCTGATTTTCTACGGGATAGAATGATGCTTGGCGAAATTCGCTCCCACGAAGATATACTTATACATAGCCTAAAAAATAAAAATGCTCCACAAATTTTACAAAGGGGGCTTTTCTATGCCATAGTTGATGAAGCAGATTCTGTTTTGTGCGACGGAGGTAGCACACCTTTGATTATTTCAGTGCCAAGGGATAATGCTCCAACGGTTGAGCAATATAAAATAGCTTCAGCTTAGCCGAAAAATATAAGCATTGAATAAACATTAAAAGAAAATAAATGTTTAAAAAAGTTAAGTGGAGGAAAAAATGAAAATAGTTGCCCCAGCAGGTAATTTAGAAAGATTTTATTCAGCAATTAATGCTGGAG
>CAYJHF010000042.1:0-2787 GCA_964369905.1 uncultured Mailhella sp.
ATCTACCAAGATTACTTCGTAATTAAATGAGGGATAAATATTTTTGGCCAATTGCTCTAAATTTTTTTCTTCATTTAACATAGGCACAATTAGAGAAATCTTTGCCGGAATATCTTCTAGTAAATCCACATCATTTAATAGTGCAACTTGAGCTGTTTTAATATTTGCCTTGGCAAGTCTTGTTAAAGTTTCGGGTAAAACCTCAGAATTTCCCCAAGTCATATTTTGGAAAATGGCAGTATAAATTTTTTCAAGCTCAGGCAAAGAATTTGCTGCAAGCCCAACCATATAATAACCACCATCAAGGCTTGGCCCCAATACGCAAGCATGATTTTCTAGTAAATCAAAGGCTTTTTGTAAATTTTCTTCTCGATTATTTGGGCAATCGCAACCAATTAATAAGACTTTTGCTCTATTCTTTTTCCCTTGGAATAATTTAGCAAACTCCACACGAAAAGACTGTTCCATTTTGTGGCCTAAATCACCGTCAGATTGCTGAGTAAAACCTATTTTTTTTTGCAAATCACAAATATTAAACTTGTCCTCTAGGCTGAAAATCCAAGTTTGTATTTCGTTTAAGCTTGCACCATTGTAATGAATTTGCACGTTTTCATTAGATTGAACAGCCTCATAAATAGCAAGTTCGGTCATTTCTTTTTGCAAAGACGTTGCAGCAACTCCCCCTATTTCTGGGATTAATCTGCTTTTCACTTTTCCTTGCTTTGGATAGCGTGTAAAGATAATAATGCTTTTTTTTGTCATAATTTGAGGGGCTCTGCAAGAATTTTTCATAAAACCCTGCACAATAAATTGTGCAGGGTTTTACTTTAAGCTGAAATGTTTGTTATATAAAAAGTTTCGCAAGGAATGGGGTAGAGTTTTAGAAAGGGGAAAACTAGTTTCTTAAAAGATTTGCTTTTCCCTATCTCAAAAAATAAATTCAGCCTAAACCCTTAAAAACCACTTTAAAATCTTAGCCACTTGTGGAGTTAGTTTAGTTTTATTGTATTGATTGGCTACTCTTTTGATAATTTCTGCTTGGGTTGGGTAAGGAAAAATAACTTTGCCAAGCTTACCAAGTCCCATATTGGCGGCCATGGCTGTGCTGATTATACTAATCATTTCTCCTGCATGCCCACTTACAATGGTTGCTCCAAGTATTTTATCACTACCTTTTTTCACCATAATTTTTACAAAGCCAAGTTTTTCACGGTCACAAATGGCTCTGTCGTTTTCTTCCAAATCCATTTTGAAAAATTCCACTTCTATATTTTGGGCTTTAGCATCAGCTTCATACATTCCAACGTGGGCAATTTCAGGATCAGTATAGGTGCTCCAAGGCATAGTTAGGGAGCTTAGTTTTTTGCGTCCGAGGAAGAAAGCATTTTGAATGGCAATTTGGGCGGCTGCATCGGCAGCGTGGGTAAATTTCCACATCATACAACAATCACCTGCGGCATAAATATTTTGATTGGAGGTTTGCAAATTATCGTTGACAATAATGCCTTTTCTAACATCAAATTGTACATTGGCAACTTCAAGCCCCATATTTTCCACATTGGGAGCTCTGCCAACTCCAACCATGATTTCATCAACTTCCACTGCGATTTGCCCCTCTTTTGTTTTGAGGTGAACTATTTTGCAATTATCTCCTTGTTCAACTTTAGTTACATCGCTGTGGGCTTTAAAAGCAATTCCTTCTTCTTGGAAGACTTTGTAAAGAATTTCTGCTGCATCTTGATCTTCTCTGGGCAAAAATGCACTGTTGGCAACAATTGTCACTTGTGAACCAAGGCGTTGAAAGGCCTGTGCCAGTTCACAGCCAATGGGGCCACCACCAATAATCATAAGGCGTTTTGGCAGGGTAGTTAGGTTGAATACATTCTCATTGCTCAAAAACCCAACTTCTTTTAAGCCCTCGATATTTGGTTCTACTGCCCTAGCGCCTGTGGCAATTATGGCCTTTTTAAAGTTTAGAATTTTGCCATCAACACTTACGCTATTTGGAGAATTGAATTTAGCTTGCCCAAAAAATACTTCTACATTGGCTTTTGTGTAGCGATCTACAGAATCATTCTTACTTATTTCAGATCTAATTTCCCTTAGCTTTTCCATGACATTAGCAAATTCTTCCGGTGCTGTTTGGGTAGGACTAAACCCAAATTCTTCAGACATTCTTTTTTCTTTGGCTAGTCTGGCAGATCTAATTAAGGCCTTTGAGGGAACGCAACCTGTGTTTAGGCAGTCGCCTCCCATATAATCCCTTTCAATAAGAGCAACTTTTCCACCAAGTCCTGCAGTTACAATGGAGCTAATTAATCCTGCTGTCCCAGCACCTATAACTACAAGGCTATAGAGGGGGGCAGGGTTTGGGTTCACATAATTTTCAGGGTGGGTATTTGCAACTAAAGCTTGGTTGGCTTTATCCATAGGGCTAAATTGAGTACTCATAATAACTCCTTAAAAATAATTCTAATTTTGAATTTGGAAAAGCAAAAACAAAGGCAGATTTAATTATTGTAAAATGAAAGTATTATAAATCTAAGGCGAATGAATATTATAAGCTATACTAAAGTTCGCTACATGAAGTTCCCAAACTAAAACAAGCAAAACATCTATGGTGAGTTAAAAGAACCTTTTGCTTTATGGCTTCAGCTAAAGTTCCATTAAAGCTAAAGCTATCGTCATCGTCAACTAAAGTACAGGGATAAATATTAATTTTTTGATTTTTCTTAGCAATCATTAAACTGTTTGAGCACATAAAGCTATCCCTTTGCTCTTCATTTT
>CAYJHF010000042.1:2797-15502 GCA_964369905.1 uncultured Mailhella sp.
TGCTCTGTAATGGTTGGCACAGAAGGGTTTGACTTAGGAGGAAGTAAGTCGGGAAAGCTTGCAACGTATGTGTCAAAAGGTAGGCCTTTGTGCATAAAAAGCCTTTGATATTTTTCTCTAATCTGTAAATTGTTTTCTTGAGGGTCTAATTGTCTGGCTACAGAAACTTTAAAACCATTATCATGCAAGGCTTTCATATTTTTAAGGCTTAGTTCAAAGTTGCCCTTACCTCTGCTAGCATCATGGCTTTGAGCGTCAGGATAGTCAAGACTAACCCTAAAGGATAGAGGGAATGGTTTATAACGCAATAGGGCAATTTCTTTTAGGTGTTTAGTTAGCGGAGATGTGGCATTGGTTAAAACAAGGCAAGGCTTGTGTTCAAGTGCCACATCTAAAATATTAATAAAGTCAGGGTTAAAAAAAGGTTCTCCACCTGTAAATGAAAGTTGCTGCACTTCCATATAAGTGGCCTCATTTAAAAATGGCATAAAATCGTCCAAAGTCATTTGTTCAATTCTTGTGCTCGTAGGCCCTGAACCTTCAAAACAAAACACACAGGACAAATTACATTTTGCCCCTGTATGAACCCAAAGTTCTTTTAAAGCTTTTGGTTGAATATAACCTTTTTTATTTTCGGGAGCAATTGAGCCAGTATTATTTAAAGCTGTGGTAAAATCTAAACTCATAAAAAAACCTCATGTTGATTTAGTAAGAAAGTATTAAACATTAAAGCTCTACATAATTATTTTTTCTGGCATAGTCCTCTTGTAAGAGTTAAAATTATTATGTAATGAAAAATCTTATACGAAATTGATTATAATAAGGCAATTAAATAAGACAAAAATAAACTTAACAACTTTTTTATAGCGTATTTTTTTAATTAAGGCTATTTAATTCTTCGTAGAAAAAGTTTTTGAAATTTTTCTGGCTAAAAACATTTAAAGCATTTCCACTAAAAAGTAATTACATAGCGCTTTTATATAAGGAAGATTATGGCCAATAAACACAAAGTTCAAATAATTTTAAGCCCAATTTTATTTTTTATTTCACATATATATAGAATTATAATGTTGATTAGAAATAAATTATATGCCCTTAAAATACTTCACACTTATAAACCATGTTTGCCAACCATTAGCGTTGGAAATGTTTCATGGGGAGGAACAGGGAAGAGTCCCATAGTAGGTTATTTAATAAATTTTTTGAGAAGTTATAATGCAGAACCGCTTGTGATTACTAGAGGTTATGGAAAAAAATTTGCTGACTATCCGGTTCTATTAAATAATAAAACTTTAAACTCAATACCTTTAAAAGAGCAAGGTAAAGTTTACCCTGATGAAGCTTTAATGCTTTTGGCACAGCATGAAGACTTGGACATAATTATTGATCCCAAAAGAGCTAGAGCAGCAAAGGCCTACGCTGACAATGTCTTTGATGTTTCCCCAAAAAAATATTTTGTTTTGGACGATGGTTTTAGCCATATGGGGATAGCCAGAGATTTTGACTTGGTTTTACTCGACAAGGCAGATTTAATGCCCAAAAATTTCGGCAATTTTTTTAGTAATAATTGGAATAAAATAATTCCACTTGGAACTTGGCGAGAGTCACAAACTGCTTTAGTCAGGGCCAAGGCTTTTTTGTTAAAATGTCCGCGTTCTGAGTGGGAAACACTTAGCAAAAGTGCTAAGAATAGACTTGAAAAATATAAAAAACCTCTTTTTGTCTTTGAAATGGCTAGCCAAGGAGTTTATAATATTTTTACCCATGAGCCTTTTTGTTCTGAAAATCAAACTTCCTATGCTCTTGTTTGTGCTGTTGGAAATCCATGGCAAGTACAAAAAAGCCTTGAGGATTATTTAAATTATAAAGCTAATTCCTTCCATTTTTTGCCAGATCACCACGATTATGCTGCAGATGAAAGCTTTTTGGAAAATATTTTAACACAAATGTCAATAATTTGTACGGAAAAAGACGCAGTTAAACTTGTACAATTTGAAAAATTTAGGCATACTAAACACAGTATATATGTTTTAAAAAGTGAGGCGAGTTTTTATGCTTCTGTGTTTTATGGCCTGGAAGAACACACTTTAAGCTCAGATTTTGAAAATTGGTTGACAAAAAAACTTATTTTATAGCACGATTTTACCTAAGAAGGCATTTTTATGAAAAGAAGTAAAAAGAAATATTTTGGCAAAGATGAGATGAGCAAAAAGCAAAAAACTAAAAAGAAAGTAAGTTCAGAGGTTTTTTTGGAAAATGAACTTTTGCTTGATAATGATTTGCACTTTGTAGGCCAAGAACAAGACGGGGAAAGCACTAGCCTTGAAAATGAAGTATTTTCTGCTGATTACATTTTTAAAATTATAAAAAATGCCAATAAACCACTGCGACTTGACGATATTTTACGCTATTCCAAACTAACCAGACGTTCTAAAAAGGAAGTTTTAACATTACTGAAAGGTTTGATTTCTGAGGGTAAAATAATCAGGCTTGGTGGGGCAAGTTATGTAGCCCATCAAGAGGCCAAAATAATAATCGGTAAATTGATTGTGCAGCGCTCCGGTTCTGCTTTTGTCAGCCCTTTAACAGAGGAAAATGGCAAACTAAGCGATAAAAAATCCAGTAGAGATGATGATATTTTTATTCCAAGTCACGGCTTAAAGGACGCTTGGAACGGTGATATTGTAGAAATTAGCATATTGCCGAAATCTCGAAATAGATTTCAACGTCAAGGCTTAAAGCCTGAAGGTATTGTGCAAAGGGTAGTGGAGCGTGGACAAGAGGAGTTTATGGTTCGCTTGGAGCAAAAAGCCGAGAGACAATTATTAAAACATATTAAGCCTGCTAAAATTGCCTTTATGGCTCGCCCTTTGGATAATCGCTATAATTTCACTATTTTGACTCCGGACATGGAAAATTTTGCAAACCTTGAAAGTTCTGAAAATTATACTGAAAATGATCAGGAAAAACAAAACAATTTACAAGCAGGTGATTTGGTAATTGTGCAGATTGTAAAACAATTGCCTTCAGACTCAGAAACTCCTCTGTGGCTGGCTAAACCACTGCGTAAATTTGGCGATCAGGATAGGGTTAGTGTGCAAGAGGAAATGGCTAAGCTCAGTAATTCTGTTCCCATTAATTTTCCAGATGATGTTTTGGAAGAGGCTAAACAAATTGCTGTGGCCGAGGGCTTTTATTATACAGATTTGGACGGCGAAGAACTTAAAAATGAAGTCAAGATAAAACATGAAAAGCATGATGTGGACTTACGCCATGTTGGCTTTGTAACCATTGACGGAGCAGATTCCAAAGACTTTGACGATGCTATTTTTGTAGAAAAAACCAAGGACGGCTGGCAACTTATGGTGGCCATTGCAGATGTTTCAGCCTATGTTTTACCTTTTTCAAAGTTGGATAAGGAAGCAAGAGTTAGAGGTAATTCTTATTATTTTCCCAATAGTGTTGAACCCATGCTTCCGGAGTTTTTATCCAATGGGCTTTGTAGTTTAAGGCCTAATGAAGATCATCGTATTATGTTTGCAAAGATGCACTTTGGTAAAAATGGAATTATACAAAAAACTGATTTTGGGCAAGGAATAATTAGCTCAAAGGCTAGGTTGACTTATGAGGCAGTCCAAGAATACTTTGATGAAGGTAAGGCAGAAAGTGCACCTTTTGCCAAAAACTTAACTCCCGAGGTAATGGCCATGCTAAGTGAGGCTAAGAAACTTGCCGAGGTTTTAATTGCCCGCCGTCACAAGGACGGATATTTACGTTTGGAAATACCTGAACCAAGGGCTATAATTGAAAACGATAAAGTTGTAGGGCTTGGCACTCGCAGCCATTTCTTTGCCCATGAACTTATTGAAGCCTTTATGGTTGCGGCCAATGAGGCTGTGGCAGAATTTTTAACTTCAAAAAATGCTCCTTGTTTATATAGGGCTCACCCAGCTCCCACAAAGGATAAACTTGAAAGGTTAAAAAGTGTTTTGCAAAACACAGCCATTGCAGAAATTTTACCGCCCAAAAGTGTGGAAAAGCAAGGGCCAAGTCCTTGGTTAAGCCAAATATTACAAAGTTTAAAGGAAATTAAAAATAAATCTAAACTTGATAAAAACAGTTCTAAAATATTGCCATTTAACCCAAGTACAAACCCAAGTCCAAAGGTTGATAGTTCCTATCTTGTGCATCGCCTTGTTTTGCGTTCCATGATGCAGGCACGCTATACTCCCATTTTGGAAGGGCATTTTGGGCTGGCCTCCAACTGTTATTGTCACTTTACCTCACCCATTAGGCGTTATTCCGATTTATTGGTACACCGCTCCTTAAAAGCTCAGCTTGGAATTATTCCCAAATCCAAAAAAGAGTTTTCAGAAACAGCCCTACTGCAAGTGGCCGATATTTGTAATGAATGTGAACGCAAAGCATTTAATGCCGAACGTGAAGTGTTTAAACGTCTTAGTTGCTTATTTATGCAGGATAAAGTTGGTTTGGAGTTTGATGCAATAATTAGCGGAGTTACCAACTTTGGTATTTTTGCTGAACTTTCTGATTTTGGCGCTGAAGGCATGGTTAGAATGGAATATTTGGGCGATGATTATTTTGTCTATGATGAGGCAACTCAATGCCTGTATGGAGAAAAAAGCTCAGCTAAATACCGCCTTGGCGATTTCATAAGAATAAAAGTTCAGAGTGTGGAAATCAATAATCTTGAAATTAATTTCTCCTTGGTAGGAGTTAAAAAACGTAAAAATAAGTCAGATAAAAAATCTTTTTATAAAGAGCAAAAATTCACTCAAAAACCTAAGAAAAATAAAGAAAACCTAAAACATAATCAAAGAAAAAATAAAAAGAAAAAATAATTTTAACTCCCTAAAGTTTTTAAATAATTCCACCGATAAGAAAGAACATAGGACAAATTGCGTTTAAATTTGTAAGTTTGACTTTTGGGATTTAACGCTTATTTAATTAACTGAAAAAAACCATTAATAAATGGAGGGGAATATGTCAGGAATTACTTCATCTGGAAATAACTTGGCCGCTGAATTAGTATTAAATAAACTTATGAATGGACAAGCTGAAGCAGAATCAGGCAGAACAGTTAATGCTGCCTCAAGACAAGCCGCCGCCGCTCTTAATTCAGAAGCTGAAGCATTGGTTGCCATAAATCCGGGTATAAAAACAGCCACTGCCGAGCTGACAGAGCTACAAAGTTTGGCCAGTGAATTTCGTTTGGCTTTGATTGATGTTAATGAAGCAGTTACTTCAGGAAATGCAACAGCCATTTCGACAGCTGCAGAAGTGGCAGATCAAGTGTATGCAAGCATAAATGCTAATCCATATGCTGCAGCTACAACTATTGATGCTGGACTTGGCGCCACAATTTCACACGCTATTCTTCCTGCAGATATAAAAACACTTGGTGATTCATTGGCAGGGCTTGTAACAACTCCAGCAACAACAGATACCTTTACAGGTGCTTATGCAGACGGATTAACAGGTGTTATAAATCTTGAGTCTAGCCTTGGTCTTGAAATTGGACTTTTGGAAAATAGAACAGCTTTAATTGATGATGTTGTCAATACTTATACCACAACTGCTTCCAATCAATATGTTCAATCAGTGGACGGAGCAACAGATTTACTTAGAAATGTAATTGGTTAATTGAGATAACTCTGCACAATTTATTGTGCAGAGTTTTCAATTATAAATTTTTCAATGACATTTTCAAGTTTTTTTTAAACTGCTCGAATGTGGAGTATTTATGGATATTTCTAGTCTTTTGTCGCAAGTTCTCGACAGCAGAATAGCTACTCTTATGTTGCAAGATATGTCCACTCCGAGAACAGAAGATCGGAGTGCACCCGGCTCTACACGCTGGGCCTTTGATTCTCGCATGGAAAGTGATGCCAGACAATTTGCTCAGTCGTCACAGAATATGCGGGATGCTGTCGGTATGGTGGAAGTTGCCCAAAGTGGGGTTACTTCCATAAAGCACCAACTATCAGAAATGCACAGCATTGTAGCAGAAATGGCAGGTGTAACTGAAATGTCTGCTGAACAATATGCTGCCTATTCAAGCAGTCTTGCCCAGCAAGCTCAAGTTATTGCTCAAACTGCCAATGGTATTGAGTTTAACGGCATGAAACTTTTAAATGGAACTGCCGGCATGAATGGTGATGGCACTGTGGTTTTACAGGCCGGTGGTGATTCCATGGATCAAGTATTTACTAACTTGATGAACAATGGACTTGGCACTGATGTACTTAGTACAACAGATGGTTCTATGAATTTATCAGCCCTTGAAGCTCAAACAAATATAACCAGCCAAGCAGAAGCAGAAACTTTTTTAGCAAACTTGCAAACTTATATGGAAAGGCTTGGTGGTATTGAAGCTGATTATAGCTATGATATAAAAGCCTTGGACAGCCTCAGTGTATTGTTTGACAATCGAGCGGATATTTTTGAAAATACCATACAATATCGCAGTGATGGTAATGGTTCAGAAACTGCAAGTAATGATGAAATAAGTTCCTACTTGTCCGAAATTTTAATGGGCAATGTTAATGGAAATATTTTTTCAGGTAATGGTTAAAAAATTAGTAAAAATATAGTTATAAATAATGAGTCGATGCTGAAAAATATAATAACTATTTATAAATAAAAATGTTTTTATTCAAATAAAGCTAAAACTTTTGCAAGAAATAAGCACGAAACGTGCGGTTTACTTGCAAAAATTTGGTGGAAAAAAGAATTTTCAGCGTGAACTAATTACGAAATAATATGGTATTGCCAAATATGCAAATTTTATTTGCTAAAAAAGTTTGGCTAATTTGGAAAAGGTAGGCTTAATATGTACATGCAAACAGCCATGCAAGAACAAAAAGCACATAGTGAAGTCAAAGATATTTTGGCTAAAATGCCTGCTTATGCTGTTCGCCCCAGCATGAAGGAATACCACAAACAATTGGTGGAATCCCGCAACATAATGTACCACGCCCAAAGCTTACGCATGATTTCCAAAGATGAACTTGCAGACCCGGAAGCTAAAAGAAATTATGTTATTAAAAAGGTGGCCAGAGAACTTTGGACGAATTTCTGTGTGCGTGGGCAATCCACACCAAGCTTAGATTATTTGCACGAAAAATTGAGAAAAGAATATGGTGAAGATTTGGAATTTGAATATCGCCCCGGAAGCATTGAACTTATGATTTTGCGTATTGTTGATGGAAAATTACAACCGGTAGACAGAATACAACAGCTTGAAATTATCAATAAAGCTTGGATTTTTTCCCAAGAGGTAGTTAGCTCTTATACAATGTGATTTTGATTGAGCAAAAAATATACTCAAAAAATTTAAAAGCTCTGCACAATAATTTGTGCAGAGCTTTTATTATTGAAAAACACAAAAATTGTGTTTTTCAGCTTGGACTAAGTAAACGGCTAGAAATCAACTTTTTCGCCGTAGTAAGTAGCTTTAAATAGTCTTTCCATTGTTTTTGGATCTATGGTGCGTGGATTTGTGCCTGTGCATGGATCATTGCAAGCTGCTTCGGAAATTACGCTTAATTGTTTCAAAAATTCTGCTTCATCAACACCAAATTCTTTTAATGTTTTTGGCATATTCATTTGAGCTTTAAGATCAATAAGTTTTTCCACAAGAGAGTCAACCAATTCTTCTGTGTTATTGCCTGAAAGTCCAAGGTATTTTGCAATTTGTGCATATCTTGCACCTGCTTCTTTGGCATTGTATTTAACAACATAAGGAAGGTAGATTGCATTTGCACAACCATGTGGAATGTTGAATAATTTACCTGTTTTATGTGCCATTGAATGAACAATACCCAAGATGGCATTTGAGAATGACATACCTGCCATACATTGAGCAATGTGCATTTCATCTCTTGATGCTTTTTCACCATTGTATGATTTTACAACATGATCAACAATCATTTCAATAGACTTTATTGCCAATGAATCAGTAATTGGGTTTGCTACAACTGAAACATAGGCTTCAAATGAATGCGTAATAGCGTCCATACCAGTATTTGCAACCAAAAGTGGTGAAAGTGATTGCACTAAATTAGTGTCAACAATAGCTACATCAGGAGTAATATTATAGTCGGCTATTGGATATTTAATATTGTTTTTTTCATCAGTTATAATTGAAAATGCAGTAACTTCTGTGCCTGTTCCACTTGTTGTGGTAACAGCAATAAAACTTGCTTTTCTTCTGAGTGTTGGAAGGTTAAAAGGCTTTGCAGCTTCTGCAAAAGTGAAGTTCGGATTTTCATAAAAAATCCACATGGCTTTAGCAGCGTCAATTGGTGAACCACCACCAACACCGATAATAATATCAGGCTGATATTTATTCATTGCCTCTACGCCACGCATTACTGTTTCAACTGATGGGTCAGCCTCTACACCAATAAAAAGTTCGCTATCAATATTGGCACTTTGCAAGTTACTTTGAATAAGCTTAGCTGTTCCGTCAGCAACCATTCTCTCTGAGCCTATAACTATAAAAGCTTTTTTCCCATTGATAGATTTCAAATGGTCTAAAGCATTTTCACCAAAATAAACGTCTCTTGGAATTGTAAATCTTTTCATTTTTTTTCATCCTATGTGTTAAAAGTTAAACTAGTGTTTGCTGTATACACATAGAAAAAAAATTGTGCAAGAAGGCACTTTAATGTTGGTTGCTAACTCAATGGTGTGCACCGCACCAAATGGTTATATGCTTACCTTTTGGTACATTAGGTATTATTTTTCCTTATTATAAGACTTAATTACCTCTTTTCCCCACTTATTCAGAGAATCCAATAAAGGAATAACCTCTTTTCCAAGCTCTGTAAGCGAATATTCTACAATTGGCGGAACAGCAGGGTAGATTTTACGAGAAACAAGATTATTTTCTTCAAGTTTTCTCAATTGCTGAGTAAGCATTTTTTGAGTGATATTGGGAATAATTCTAAGAAATTCATTAAATCTTATTTGCTCAGATTCATGTAAACTCCATAAAATTGTTGTTTTCCATTTACCTGCAAGCACTTCTATGGCAACTTCCATTTCTTTTGTAAAGTTGCTACATGATATTTTATTTTCTCTATCTCCTGGCAAAATAGACTCCTTGTCAATAAAAAGTATAATTAGTTCACGCTGAAAAATTCAATTCTTTGCAACATTCAAAGTTTAGAAAATAGTTGAGTTAAAAACATGGTATTTTTTATTTTTATATAAAATTTGTAAAAACCAGAAAAAATATCTATGAGTTATTTTTTACTGTCTTAGCAAAGAAAAACAGAACATTATTTAAAATTGTAAAAATTTAAAACTTTTAGCATTGCCTAATTATTAACTATAATAAAACTGGGCTAAGCAATAATAAATATAGCTGTTTCACAAGCTTGTTGTCAAAAGAAAATTTAAAATATTTAAAGTCTTTGTGTAACTTACTATTATGACTTATTTTCTTGATTTGCTATAAAAAACTAATTTCTATAATGCTAATTTCACTGCGAGTTCCAAACCTATATGGCATTTGCCAAGGGCCAACAATCTTCCAAAAACCTACCCCAACACCGGAAGTTACAACTGTGTGCAAATCTTCGATTTTTTTGTAGCCATAAGCATTTGGGTGTCTTGATTTTAATAATAAATTATATGGGAAAAATTGCCCTGCATGAGTGTGGGCAGAAAGTTGAATATCTGCTTTATTTTTAATAGCATCAGCAAATTTTTGTGGATTATGATCTAAAACAATTATGGGTTCATTGGAGTTAATATTATTTTGTAGGTAAAGTTCTTCAAGGCTTTTTCTCTCATCTTCTGTGTAATCTCGGCGAACATCATCTCTGGCAATAAAATTTATACCTGCAATTTTCAATACTTCATCTCTAAGAATTTTTATGCCAAGTGATTTTATATAAATAAGGTTTTCTTCAACATCATTGCCATAATATTCATGGTTACCTAAAATAGCATAAGTACCATACTTTGATTGAAGCTTTGAAAAAACTTCTGTGTAATTATCTTTTACTTTTGTATGACTATTTTGTAAAAGATCGCCACCTATAATTATTATATCAGGTTTTTGTGCATTAATTTTTTCCACCATGTCAATAAATAGGTTCTTATTTGATGTGCTGGTTAAATGAAAATCTGCAACAAAAGCAATTTTTATGCTATTAATTTCTGCCAACTTATTCAAGGTGATTTTTGTAGAGGTGATTTCAGTATTTCTATAATTATAATAACCAAACACACCTACAAAAATCAAACCGATAGCCATAATAAGAAATAATGCTGTTTTCTGCAGCGGAAAGATCAGGTAATGCACCAAGACAAGAACTATAGAAATCATTAGAAAATAATGGATAAAATAGATATAATTTCCCAGAAAAATTCCATAAAATTCATTTTCTGTAATTATATTCTTCCTCAACTTGGCTAAAGGATAAATACATAAAAATAATATAATACTGCACAATAATAATTTTTTCACTAAAACCTCTTTTTTCTATAATCTCAACATAAACGAAACTACTAAAAAATAACTTACTCGGCAACTAAAAAATAAATTATTTGGCAACTAAAAAAAATCATTATCAAAGCTCTGTCTAAAAAATTATTTGATTTTTAAATTTTATTTTTTAGGAGAAACTTTGCATGAAAGATAATTAGTCGATGCTGAAAAATGTGATAACTATATATAAGTAAGAATTTTTTTATTAAAATAAGGCTAAAACTTTTGCAAGAAATAAGCACGGAACGTGCGATTTACTTGTAAAAGTTTGGTGCAAAAAAAAGAATTTTCAGCAGGGGCTAATCAAAGCTGTAAGCAAATGCGTCAGCTTTGCGTGCCGTAAAGTGAGCCACAATTCACTTGTGGCGTCCACAACGTGGCACTTGGAGGCAACGTGCCTTTCTGAAAAACACAAAAATTGTGTTTTTCAGCGAGAATTATGATAGTCGATGTTACAAAAATTTCATATATTTTTAACACAATAAATTTATGTTGACGACATAAATAAACCATGCTATCAAGAAAGCCGTGATGCGGAGAGATGGCAGAGCGGTTTATCGCGGCGGTCTTGAAAACCGTTGACGTCGGGAGGCGTCCGGGGGTTCAAATCCCTCTCTCTCCGCCACTACATATTTTTTTAGAATATAAAAAAGTCTCATAAGGAACATAAAGCCTTGTGAGGCTTTACTTTTTTAAGTTATTCAGTATTTATAACAGCATTTGTAAAAAAAGTAATATTTTCCCTCAAGCAAGCTCTTTTATAAAAACATTTCAAGAGTTCTAAAGTTCAAATCTAAGAGAATTGCATAAATATTTTTTTCAAAACTCTTTATAGAAAAAGTTAAAATTTTTGAAAAAATAAGAATTTTATATGTAGATCTTTCAAGATTTATTAAGGCTTTTTAAAGCAATTTTAATTATAAAAACCTGTCTCTAAAATCACTCTAAAGTTGCTTTTCGATAGTCAAATTGGTAAAAAAATGCTAAAAAGTAACTATCGAGAAAAACTAGCTTTTTTTTACAATTTTTCTAGACATTTTCTACACTTAGCTGTAATTACTTGTTATAATGTTACTTTTGAAAAAATAAAATTTAAAAATGAAAAAAAATTCAATTTAGTAAAAAAAAATTACCGTAAATATTTGACATTTATTTATAAATATTTTACTATTCTCATTAATATTAAGACTTAGAAATAGGTTTGAATTTTAAGCCAAAAATTTAATAAAAAATTGAGTTTAGTCTCATCTAAAATATTTATAAAACAGGAACGTTTTAGTATACAATCTAAGGAGAGTTTTTATGCAAAGTAGAAATGCCATTTCAAATTTGATCAATCGCTATAGGGCTGTTCTTGCCAAATGTAATTTATTAAACACCTTTGGTTCACTGGCCATTGCCTTTATGTTTTCTGTTGCACCCATAAATGTAGCTTTTGGAGCACCTGTTACTTTTGAAGGCAGTGGTTCCATTGAAGACTTGATAGGGATGGTCCCCACAGTAGATACATCTGATACTTATATAATAAATCCGGATTTGGCTTATCCTAGCCCAGGCACAGTTATTGTAACTGTTGGCAGTACTCCCCAAACTTTAACAGGTGAAACTGGTGCTCCTACTTTTGAGTTGCTTGGTACAGGTAATAATACTAAGGCTATTTTGATTATTGATAATGATTTAACCTTAGAGTCAGTTTCCGGCGCTAATTCAATTGTAAGTACCAATAGTAATAACTTTAATGAAATAGTTATTGAAGAAGGTAAGTCTTTAACTTCTCAACAAGGTGCTGTAAGCACTGACTTAACCATACAAGGTGTAAGCCTAACCAATAACGGAGATATTGTAGCAGATAAACTATCCTTTGTGAATCTTGATTTCACTCAAGGAGACACAGGTTCCATCACTGCTTCTGAATTTGCTTTCTCCAACGTGGATTTTAGTGGTACTAATCTACCGACCAGTGGAGATCTGACTTTTACCAATGGAACACATTGGGCAGGTGAGCTTGTTTTAGAAAATCAAACTCTTACCTTTGGCGGTACTTTAGATGCCACATTAGATGATCAAAACACCATTGACGATTTAACCATGAATACCGGTAGTACTTTAGTAGTAAGAAGCCAAGCAGATTCAGGGCTTGCCCAAGTAGTTACAGGTACATTGACTGCCAATAGTGGTTC
>CAYJHF010000043.1:0-15309 GCA_964369905.1 uncultured Mailhella sp.
TATGTTAAGTTTAGCAGGGCAAAATTGCAAGCAATTAAAAGGATAAAATTTTGTACAAGACAATTTTCTAGATTGCTAAAACTTGAAAGCTCTGCATAAATATTGATGCAGAGCTTTCTATAATTGGGAGTGTATAAATACCTATTTTTGTCTATCTTGCCCTAATTTTATGCACCAGCACACATAAAATCATGGTAATTATAATTACGGGTAAAGTTGTTCCCATGGTAGGGGCAAGTTCTTTGAGGTAGCGATAGAGCAAAAAGCCGGCAAACCAAACAGCAATGTTGAGAATGGAGAACTCTAGAGCGTGGTAGTCTTTTTTCAAAATAAAATAGTTTGCAATCAGCACGGCAATCATGGGTGCAAAAACTGAGCCTATAAAAAATAAGAAGTTTTGAAACTGGGTAATAGGAGTAAAAATAGCTAAAATTGTACCTAAAATAGTTACAGCAATGGCTATGGTTTTTTCATTCAAGTTTTTTATAATACTTACGGAGCTAACGCCGGCAGAAAAAGCGTCCAGAAAGGCTGTGGTAGCAGTTGAGAAAATAACTATTAATAGGCCTAAGAACCCAAGTCCGGCTTGGAACATAATTTGACCAACATCGCTTTGAGCCGTAAAAATGGCTGCTCCAAGTCCTATAATATACATCCAAGAGCTACCCACAAAATAAACAAGTGCACTTACCCTGGTAGCCAAAATTGGTTTTTCGGCATTTCTGGTGTAATCTGCAATGAGTGGAAGCCAAGAAAGGGGCATGGTGGCAGCAAGTTCAACTGCAATACCAAAGGGCATAACAGCGTCACCCGAATAACTCGCTTCACCTTGAAAAATAATAAAGCTCAAAACCACAGTCAGTAAAAACAGTAAACTCATGGCCACCATATTAATTTTACTAAAATTCTTCAAACCAATAAAAATCCATAATAAAATCAATAAACCAAGAATTATACCCCAAACAGGCGCACCACCAATATTAAGTAAGGTGTGAGCTGCAGTCATTCCGCCCCAAATCATAACCGCCGTCCAGCCCACTAATTGCATAATATTTAAGGAAGAAAATATAACAGAACCCTTTTGCCCAAAGGCAATTTTTACGGTTTCCATGGAACTTTTTCCTGTTCTTGCCCCAATCACACCGGCTAAATAAAATAAAAAGCCCCCTATTAGGTGGCCAATAATTATGGCAAGAACACCCTTAGTAAAGCCAAGTGGAGCAAGTAATGCCCCTGTCATAATTTCCGCAATGGAAACGGAAGCTCCAAACCAGATTAATCCATTTGAAAGAGTAGATGTTTTTGACATTTTATTTCCTGTATGGTTTTAACAAAAAAATCAGTTAGAGCAGTTTTAACAAATCTTAAAACTGCTCTAATTCCTAATAGTATATTTTTTTCTTGGGGGTTTTCAATTTTAACCGCAACGGCTATAAGCACAATTGGGGCAAATATGGCAACCTTCTTGGAAAGTCATTTCTGTACCACAATCAGGGCAAGTTGGATTTTGCAGATTTTGTGATTCAGCAACCACCACAGGGGCTTCGTCTTTTAGGTAACGATTTTCAAGCACCCACGCAATGGCATCAGGAATGGACAACAATATACCTTTTTTCTGAAAAACAGGGTGTTCTCCGCCAATTCCTTTTAGTTGTTGCACAATGTCACGCACTGGCACGTTGGAGCGAAAACACAAAGAAACTAATCTACCAATGGCTTCAGCCTTAGCAGTGATGGAGCGTCCAGATTTGCCAATGGTGGTAAACACTTCAAAAGGTTTGCCATCAATTTCATTAACGGTTAAATATAGCACGCCAAGACCGGTTTTAACTTTTTGCGTAAAGCCTTGAACTATGTCAGGACGCTGTCTTACCACAGAAGCCTGTTCCGCTGTCTGACTTTCTGAACTTGATTTTTTGCTTTCTGTGGTGGTAAGCACTTGGCTTGATTTACAACCATCACGGTAAACTGTTACACCCTTACAACCTGTGCTATATGCAAGACGATAAATGTGGTCTATATCTGCAATAGTTGCATTATTTGGCAAGTTCACAGTTTTGGAAACTGCATTATCTGTGTATTTTTGGAAAGAAGCTTGCATCAATAAGTGAGCTTCGGGGCTTATATCCATAGCAGTGACAAAAACTTCTCTAAACTGTTCAGGCACAAAATCAATATTGGAAATAGAGCCTACTTTGGAAACAATTTCCATAAGTTCAGGGCTATGTAGTTTTTGGTTTTGTATACTTGATTCAAAAACCGGATTAACTTCCACAAGGCGCTCACCGTCCATCACGTTTCTGGCAAAGGCCAGAGCAAAAACAGGCTCAATGCCTGAAGAACATCCTGCTATAATGGAAAGTGTTCCTGTGGGGGCAATGGTGGTTATGGTTGCATTACGAAGTGGTTTACCATCTGCATAAATTGATTCTGCAAAGGACGGAAATGCTCCTCTTTCAGCAGCCAATTGTTGAGAAGCTATTCTTCCCTCATCTTGCACAAACTGCATAATCTTTTCAGCAAGCAGTCTGGCTTTTTCTGTATCATACGGGACTTGCAAGGAAAAAAGCATATCGGCAAAGCCCATAATGCCAAGCCCAATTTTTCTGTTTTGTTGTACGGTTTGAGTTATACGCTCCAAGGGGAACTTGGAAGCGTCAATTACATTATCCAAAAAGCGAACGGCCAAGTGAATTACTTCTTTTAGATGATCCCATTCAATTGCATCATTTGCATTTTCAAATAAATGCACGTTGGCCTTAACAAATTTTGCCAAGTTGATGGAACCAAGATTGCAAGCTTCATAGGGTAAGAGTGGTTGCTCTCCACAAGGATTGGTTGATTCCATAGCTCCTTGCTTTGGTGTGGCATTATCACGATTTATTCTGTCAAGAAAAACAATGCCAGGATCTCCGCTAACCCATGCCTTTTCCACTAAAATATCAAAAATTTCTTTGGCATTTAGCTTTCCGCATTCTTTTTTGCTGTGGGGATCAACTAGAGGGTAATCAACTCCTTTTTCAACGGCTTGCATAAAATCTTCTGTAATACCAATGGAAAGGTTGAAGTTATTAAACTCTCCCTCTTGTTCCTTGGCTCTAATAAACTCTAAAATATCAGGGTGATCTACTTTTAAAATACCCATATTGGCGCCACGTCTTGTGCCACCCTGTTTAATTTGCTCTGTTGCTGTATTGAATATACGCAAGAATGAAAGAGGGCCTGAGGCAACACCGCCTGTGGTGCCGACTCGTGAGTCCTTGGGGCGAATTTGACTGAAAGAAAAACCTGTACCGCCACCTGATTTATGAATCATGGCTGCATATTTTACTGCGTCGAATATTTCTTCGATGCTGTCGCCAACAGGTAAAACAAAGCAAGCCGAAAGTTGGCCTAAGGAGCAACCGGCATTCATTAAAGTTGGTGAATTTGGAAGAAAATAAAACTCGGACATTAATCCATAAAACTTCTCTGCGAGCTCCTCAGATTTCCATGTGGAGGAATATTTATCCTCTTCTGCTGCCACATGGGAAGCAACACGCCAAAACATTGCAGTTGCATCTTCTGTTGGTTCGCCATTACCGTCTTTTACATAATAACGCTTTTTTAAAACCAATTCAGCATTGGAAGAAACTGAGGCCTTAGGCAGGTTCTTGGGTTTTTTAATCATGTTACTCACCTAGTGTTTAGAGTTTATTGAGGGCTCTGCACAATTTATTGTGTAAGCTTTTATATTTAGACTTAGAAAATAACCATTAGCACAGAAATAAAAATAATTCTACACTAGAAAATCTAATACTGGCGGTTAACTATTTGATTATTCAGTTAAAAAAAATTTGAACTTTTTCTAAATATCAATTATTTCAATATATTAAAATAAATAGCAACAATATTTGAACTTTTCCTAAGTACCTTAAATTGTAATTTTTTTGTACTTGTTTAAAATGGCTGTTCTTGCTAAAACATTCTTATTAAACAAAGGCAATAAAAAGCAATGGCTTTGTATGCCGTATGGAAGCTATGCACAATTTGCAGAGCTATCAAAATAGGAGATTATATGCGCAGTGATATTATGAAAAAAGGCAATGAGAGAGCCGCTCATCGTTCCCTATTCGCCGCCCTCGGGTTAACCAGAAAAGAGCTTGAACGTCCGTTAATTGGGGTTGTGAATGCCGCCAATGAAATTGTTCCAGGACATATTCACTTAAACAAAATTGCTGAGGCTGTTAAAGCCGGAGTCCGTTCTGCCGGTGGAACACCACTTGAGTTTCCTGCCATTGCAGTGTGCGACGGTATTGCTATGAACCATGAAGGAATGTATTATTCCTTGCCTTCACGAGAAATTATTGCCGATTCCATAGAAATTATGGCCATGGCTCACCCTTTTGACGGTTTAGTTTTAATTCCCAATTGTGATAAATGTGTGCCAGCCATGCTAATGGTTGCTTTAAGATTGAATATTCCGGCCATCTTGGTAAGTGGTGGGCCCATGATGGCAGGCCCAAGTGCTACTGATTTAAACAGTGTTTTTGAAGCCGTTGGTAAATATAGCGTGGGCAAAATGGACGAAGCCGAATTGGCCAAGATTGAAGAAAGTGCTTGCCCCGGCTGTGGTTCTTGCTCAGGAATGTTTACTGCCAATACTATGAATTGCCTTTCAGAAGCCATTGGCCTTGCCTTGCCGGGCAATGGAACTATTCCGGCAGTTTCTGCCGCCAGAATACGTTTAGCTAAGGAAGCCGGCGAACAAATTTTAGACTTAGTAAACAAAAACCTCTGTCCTCGTGATATTGTAACTGAAAAATCCGTGCATAATGCTGTGGCTGTGGACATGGCGCTTGGGGGTAGCACCAACACCATATTACACTTACCCGCCATTTTTGCTGAAGCTGAATTAAATTTAAGCCTAGAACTATTTGATAAAGTCAGTCGTGTTACTCCAAATCTTTGCAAGCTCTCACCAGCCGGAAAACACCACATTGTAGAAGATTTATACAGAGCAGGTGGAGTGCAGGCGGTGATGGGTGAATTACTTAAAAAAGATTTGGTGCATGGAGATGTTCTCACTGTCAGCACCAAAACCTTAGCTGAAAATATTAATGATGATAAAGCTTGTGTACTGGATTATGAGGTTATTAGGCCACTGGATAATCCTTATTCCGACCAAGGCGGATTAGCCATTTTGCGTGGAAATATTGCACCCGATGGAGCTGTTATCAAAAAAAGTGCGGTGGCTCAAGAGATGCACGTCAGAACAACTAAGGCCAAGGTTTTTGATCAAGCAGAACAGGCCATGGAAGCCATTTTGGCCGGTAAAGTGCAAGCCGGTGATTGCGTGGTTATTCGCTATGAAGGGCCAAAAGGTGGCCCCGGAATGCGTGAAATGTTAGGGCCAACCTCTGCCATTGCCGGCATGGGGCTTGATAAAGATGTTATGTTAATTACTGACGGGCGTTTTAGTGGTGCAACGCGTGGTGCAGCCATTGGCCACATTTCACCTGAAGCCGCAGAAGGTGGAATAATAGGACTGGTTAAAGATGGAGATGAAATCTTCCTTGATATTCCAAACCGCAAACTTGAACTTAAGGTGGACGACAAAGAGCTTGAAAAACGCAAAGCTGAATATGTAGCTCCAAAACCCAAGGAAAAAACCCCTGTACTTCGTCGTTATGCACAACAAGTAACTTCTGCTTCTACAGGGGCAATTTATAAGAAATAAAGTTTTATAAGGAAATACTGATTTAATTAGTCCACGCTGAAAAACACACTGGCTTCGAGTTCCACTCCGTGGACGCCTGAAGTGAATTCAGGCTAACTCTGTGCCGTGCAAAACTTTTGTTTATAAAGGTTTTCTCAGCCAGAAAAATTCATGCAAAAAGTGGAACTGCTCTAGAGCAGTTTCAATAAAGATTGAACCTGCTCTAAACCATATAACTTTCAAAAAGCAATCATTTAACGAAGTGGCAAAGCCACTTCTATTCTTGCTTTTTGCACTTCAATGTCGCCATGCTCCAATGAAGTGTTTAGGGCATTTTAGGACAATTCTTTTCCAAAAATGCCCTAATGCTTAAAAGAGCGCTGACCGGTGAAGAGCATGGCAATATTTTTTTCATTACAAGCATTAATCACTTCATAATCCCTTAAAGAACCACCGGGCTGAGCAATGGCACTTATTTGGCAAGTGGCCGCTGTGTCAATTCCGTCCCTAAAGGGGAAAAATCCATCGGAAACCATTCTGGTGTCAATAAGTCCGCCCTTGGCTTTTGCTGTTTGCTCTAAAATTTCTTCAAGTTCTTCCTTTATTTTGGGATTGCTTTGGGCTAAAAGCTGAAATTCATAAATGGATTTTTGGTGTTTTTCATAAATTATTTTGTCGGCATACTTAGTATAAGCTTTGTGAATGGTTAGCTCCACACAGCCCACCCTGTCTTGCTCACCTGTGCCAATTCCAACTGTTGCACCGTCTTTGACAAAAATAATTGAATTGGAAGTAACTCCGGCCTCCACTGCCCAGGCAAAAAGCAAATCTTCAACTTCTTCCTTGCTAGGAACTCTTGTGGCATAGGAATTACCTTCTTTATCCATGGCTGTGGCAGGTATAAAGTCCTCTGCACTGCGTATTCTATTAATAAAGGATTGTTGCAAAATAAGCCCGCCGTCCATTAGACTCTTTATGTCAAGGAAGGCTAGATTGCTATAGGTTTGTAAATCGGCAAGAGTAGGAAGCTTTAAAATACGCAAATTTTTACGATTTTTCAAAATTTCTAAAACCCCGTCTTCATATTCAGGGGCGGCAACAACTTCAAAGTATTGAGAAGAAATAAGCTCTGCTGTGGCTTTGTTTAAAGCTGTGTTCATTACCACCGCTCCCCCAAAGGCCGCTATACGATCTGACCAAAAGGCATTGTGCATGGCCATTTCTAAATTATCTGCCCAAGCAGCACCGCAAGGATTATTGTGTTTTAAAATTGTAACAGCAGGCTTTTTAGTCAAGTAACGTAAAATATTGACGGCATTGTCCACATCAGTCAGATTTGTTTTACCCGGGTGTTTTCCGGCTTGAAGCATTTGCCCCTCACTAAGTGCTGAAACAATGGCGTGCTTTGCGCCGACCCATTTTTTATCACCAATTTTGCATTCCCCACCCTTTAAAGCATACAGGGCAGCAGGCTGATCTGGGTTTTCACCATAGCGCAAGCCCTTTATTTCTCCGTCCATGTCCCAAGTGCGCCTTTCATACTCAAGTTCCGTGTCCCCAAGGCTTATTTTTAAACTATTGGGAAAATCATCTTGAACTATTTGACTATACATTTTTTTTAAATCACTCATTATGTAATCCTTAATTTTTTAAGCTCTGAGAATATACTTTGCTCTAACTGTGTATTAAATTTCTCTATAGGGTTTTTGCCCTACTTCATAATAATTATTGCCTTGGCAATCAATGGCTACAATGGCCGGAAAATTTTCAACTTCTATACTGGCAATGGCCTCTGCTCCCAAATCTTCATAAGCCAAAACAGTATAGCTTTTAATACATTTAGCAAGTAAAGCACCTGCCCCTCCAATGGCCACCAAGTAAGGAACGCCATGTTTTTGCATGGCTTCAAGCACGCTTACACTGCGATAGCCCTTGCCTATCATTCCTTTCACTCCTTGTTCAAGCAAGGCTGGTGTATAAGGATCCATACGTCCCGAAGTTGTTGGTCCTGCTGAACCTATTACTTGCCCTGGTTTGGCAGGGCTTGGGCCCATATAATAAATGACTTGATTGGTTAAATCAATTGGTAGGGCTTCACCTCTGGCTAAACTTTCAGACAGTCTTTTGTGGGCTGCATCTCTGGCCACTAAAATACTTCCGCTTATATAAACCTGCTCACCGGCCTGTAAGCTCTTGGCCACTTGGGCAGAAAATGGAGCTTGAATATGCTTTCTCATATTTTTACCTAGAAAATAATGTTTATATTTCTATATGGCTATGTCTGGCCACATTACAGTTTATGTTCACAGCAACAGGAAGCATGGCAATGTGGGTGGGGTAATATTCCACATTAACTTTTAAAACCGTATTTATTCCTCCGAGTCCTTGGGGGCCAATACCTGTTTTGTTTAAAAGCTCAAGTAGTTCATCTTCAAATTTGGCATAACGAGGATCGGGGTTTTTACTAAAGCAATCACGAATACAGGCTTTTTTTGCACAAATGGCGGCTTGTTCCAAATCACCACCAATTCCAACCCCAACAATCAAGGGGGGGCAAGCATTAGGGCCTGCAAGCATGACGCTTTCCAAAACAAATTTCTTAACTCCCTCAATGCCATCTGCCGGAATAAGCATCTTTAGCGTACTTTTATTTTCCGAGCCTGCCCCTTTGGGTGCTAAGTATATGTTTATTTTATCACCGCTGACAATTTTATAGTGAATAATGGCAGGGCTATTATTTTTGGTGTTTTGCCTCTCAAAAAGTGGTTCAGTCACAACAGATTTTCGCAAATAACCATCAAGGTAGCCCTCAGCCACGCCTCTATTTATGGCTTCTTCAAGGTTGCCCACAATATGCAC
The DNA here is from genome assembly GCA_964369905.1 of uncultured Mailhella sp. Classification (GTDB taxonomy): domain Bacteria; phylum Desulfobacterota; class Desulfovibrionia; order Desulfovibrionales; family Desulfovibrionaceae; genus Taurinivorans. Next base: position 8,558 of record CAYJHF010000043.1, read on the forward strand.
ATCTTGTCCCACCTCAATAAATACAACAGCAATCCCTGTATCTTGGCAAATGGGAACAAGTTCATCTTTGGCAATTTGAGCATTTTGGATTAAATCATCTAAAATGAGCTTGGCAGATTTTGATTTTTCTGACTCTCTGGCCATTGCAAATTTCTTCTGTACATCATCAGGTAGAATGCAACAGGCTTCAATGCACAAGTTCTTGATTGCCTCAGTAATCTTATTAGCATCAATTTTTCGCATAAATCATTCCTGCTCTAGTATTTTCTTTTTATCCTTCTTCTTTTTCTTCTCTTCTTCTTTTTCTACAGGTGTAAAGCTTAGTTCATCACCATAAGCTTTAATGGTCGCCTTTCTGGTTGCCCTTTCTGCATCGGAAACCACGTGCACATCTGTATAAAACAGAGCGCCTGTTTCTATGCCAAGTTCATCGGCCTTTTCATAATAGGCCTGCCAGTTTGGAAAAAACTGCATAATAAAGGGAGTGAAATGAGCAAAAAAGAAATAAAGCAAAAAACAATAAAGACAAAGTTTTAAAAATTGCATAAGTTTCACCTACTTAGTCAGCTCTGAAAAACTCTATAAACGAGTTTTTCAAAAAATTTATTTTACAAAAAGCATGGTTTGATAGCCCGGGAATGGCCATAAATCATTGGCAATCAAGAGCTCTAATTTGTCTGCCACTTCGCGCAATTCCTGCATGGCCACCAAAATAACGTCACGGCAATATTTTGCCTCAGTCACTTGGGCATTGAATGAGTGGTTATTATTCTTGGCAGCATTTTCCCTTTCCTTAGTTAATATTTCGTTTAAGGGATCATTTTCAAGAACTTTTTGCACCTTGTTTATGTGGGTATTTAATGCTTCAACATTGGCACTAACATCTTGTAATAGTTCTTTATTTACTTTTATATCACATTTTGCCAACGTGGAAAAATTCTTGGCCAACTCGGTTTGATAACGCATGGCAGCAGGATAAATATAAGTTCTGGCCATGCTCACAGCCATGCTAGCTTCGGTGTGCACAGTTTTAATATACTGTTCCAAGTAAATTTCTTGGCGTGCCCTTAGCTCTTCTTTGTTTAAAATGTTATATCTACTGCAAAGATCAATAACTTCAGGGTGAGTATATGCAGGCAAAGCATCAGCTGTTTGCGGATGAATTGGCAAGTTTCTCCTCTTGGCTTCTTCATGCCAAATTTTGGAATAACCATCACCATTAAATATAACTGCACTATGTTCTTCCACAATATAGGCGATAAAGTGTTGAACAGCTTCCCCTAAATCCTTGGCATTTTTGCTTTGTAATTCTCTTTCAATAAATGTGGCTGCAAAATCAAAAGATTCAGCTAGGCTTGCGTTTAAAACCACCAAGGAATCAGCCGGACTTTGAGAAGAACCAACAGCCCTAAATTCAAAGCGATTACCCACAAAGGCAAAGGGGCTTGTGCGATTGCGATCCCCCGGGTCAGCAGGTAAAGGTGGCAATGTGTCAACTCCAATATTCATAATACGTCTTTTGCGTGAGCCCTTTACATTGCCAATTCTAAATTGCTCAAGAACATCGGCCAATTGATCGCCAAGAAAAAGTGAAATAATTGATGGCGGAGCTTCGTGAGAGCCCAAACGAAAATCGTTGGAGGCAGTTGCCACAGAAGCCCTTAAAAATGAACTATATTTGTGAATAGCTCTGATTACCGAACATAAAAACACTAAAAATTTTGCGTTTTCATGAGGTGTTTCGCCTGGATCAAATAAATTGCCCACATCTTTATTGCCAATGGAATAATTAATATGCTTGCCAGAACCATTTAGGCCTTGAAAGGGTTTTTCGTGCAAAAGACAAATTAAATTGTGAGAGCGAGCAACTCGCCTTAGAACTGTCATAATCAACTGATTGTGATCTGCTGCTAAGTTGGCAGGCTCATAAATGGGGGCAATTTCATATTGGCTTGGAGCTACTTCATTATGGCGGGTTTTGATGGGCACTCCAAGTTTATATAGAATTTTTTCAGCGTCTACCATAAAAGCTAAAACACGGTTGGGAATAACACCATAGTATTGATCTTCAAATTCTTGTCCTTTTGGGGGGCGACTGCCAAACAAAGTGCGTCCTGTAATCATAAGATCAGGCCTTTGCATGGCATAGTTGCGATCAATTAAAAAATATTCTTGCTCAATTCCACCGTTGGAAACAATAGGTAAATCGGTTTTTATGCCAAAAAGCTTTAAAATTCTTTTGGCTTGCTTGCTTAGGGCTTGATTTGAACGCAAGAGAGGGGTTTTTTTATCAAGGGCAAGGCCTGTCCATGATAAAAACATGGTTGGAATACAAAGCACTGTTCCGCCGGCATTTTCCATAATGTAGGCAGGGCTGGTTACGTCCCAAGCAGTATAACCCCTAGCTTCAAAAGTTGAGCGAAGTCCGCCCGAGGGTAAGCTTGAGCCGTCAGCTTCACCTTGCACCAACATAGTTCCGCTAAATTCAGCTATAGCTCCGCCATTATCGTCAGGGCATAAAAAACCATCATGCTTTTCAGCACTATTTCCTGTTAATGGGTAAAAGACGTGGGTATAGTGGGAAGCTCCCTTACTAATTGCCCAGTCCTTTATGGCTGTGGCCACAACATCGGCAATATTTGGATCTAAGCTTTCACCTTTTTCAATGGTCTGCCTTAAAGATTTGTAAACAGCCCTTGGTAAGTGTTGGCGCATGGCTTGATCGTCAAATACATTTTCACCATAAAAATCCATGGGTAGTTGAGTACATTCTTTTAAAGCAGTCATAGTTTCTCCTAAAAAATAAATTTAAAAATTCTGATTATAAAAGTTAATTTCTCTGCACTTAAAGCTAACCTAAGACTCAAGCTTTGCAAAGCTTTTTTTTAGGGGGAAATTTTTTATGGATTTTATAAAGCATTGCGCATGATTTTTCCTGTGCTGTTTTTTGGTAATTCACTATGTCTGATTATTTTTTTTGGCAATTTATACTTGGCCAGCTTTTCTGATAAAAATGTGAGAATTTCTTGATCGCTTAAGGGGCTGACTATATGTAAAATGGGAACTTGTCCCCATTTTTCATCCTCAATTCCTAAAACCACACACTCAAGAACTTGAGGTAAATTATATAATAAATCTTCAATTTCTTTGGGATAAATATTTTCACCACCGGAAATAATTAAATCTTTGCGACGGTTCAACAAAAATAAGAAATTATCTTGATCTAAATAGCCAAAATCATCTGTATTAAAAAATTCTTGACTATCCAAGGAGTTTGGGTGGTTTAAGTAGCCCTGCATTAGCATGGGGCTTTTTACCCAAATTTCCCCTATGCCATCTTCTTGCATATTTTTAATTTGAATTTCAACCTCAGGCAAAGCCTTACCCACAGAGTTAATTTTATCCTGTCTTGCCAGAATATTAAAGGTGGTAATTTGTGAAGTATGTTCCGTCATGCCATAAGTTTTATATATGGGCAGGGCTTTTAGCCTGCATTTTTCAACTAAGGCCGTGGGAATAAATTCACCGCCAAGCAAAATTAGTCTAAGTTTATGTTTTTCTATTTTATCAATTATTCTATTAAGTATACTTGGAACTAAGGAAATTAAATTTATTTTTTCTTTATGGATTAAATCCAAAACCCTTTCTTCATTAAATTTTTCTTCCACATAAACAGCTGTGCCATTATATAAACTTCTAAGTAAAATCATAAGGCCACTCACATGAAAGATGGGCAAAACAATTAACCAATTGTCATTTTGCTCCACCCCTAAAACACTAGATGAAGATTTTACATGGGCTAAAATTTGCCCCCAAGTTATGGGGACAGATTTATATTGTCCTGAAGTTGCACTGGTATTCATAATTACGGCAATTTGCTTATTTGGCATTTCCCAAGAAAAGTCGTCGGAAAAATCATTATGTATGCTTTTTAAATCAAAGATTTCTGAAAATTTGAGTATTTTACAATTTAACATATTGTCTTTACAAATAATTTTATCAGAACAAATTAGCAAATCAATGTCTAAATTGTTTAACTGCTCGTCAATTTCCACCATTTGAAGCTGGGTATTTAAGGTTAAAACTTCCACCTTGATTAGAAAAAGAGCATAGAGGAGTATAGCCATATTTGGTGAATTTTCAGCCAACAGGGCAAGCCTTTTGCTTTTACCAAGCTGATTTTTTAATCCATGTGCCAAGGCTATGACTTGTTTATAAGCTTGCTCATAGGTTAAATTATTAATGCAAGTCTTATGGGGATTATTTTGGGCTTGAAGTTTTAAAAAATACATAAAATATCACTTTATTGAGAGCCTTATAAAATAGTCCACGTTGAAAAACACAATTTTTGTGTTTTTCAGCAAAGACACTTGAAGTCTATATGTCTTTCCAAATAAAGTCAAAAATTGAAAATGCTCTAATGGCTGGAATGCCATAAACTAAAAGCCCTATATACAGAATATATAGGGCTTTTAGTTATTCATTATTACAATTTTTTAGAATTCTAGTCTAAATGTTCCGTAGACCATGTGGCCTGTTTCATTTTCTGAAGCTTGGATATTGTAGTTTACGCCAAACTTTACATTTTCATTTCCAAAGTCCACTCCTACTCCGCCGTTGAAAGTAAAGTCGTCAACATTTTCCATGGAAGAGTGAATGGTTGAGGCAACGCCAGGCATACGAGAGCGAGATTCAGAGTCCAAATCACCCATATAAAGTGTTGCACCTAAATCGATCTTTGGTGTGAATATCCAGTTTTCGCCCATATTTACGTCTTTACTAAAGGTTACGCCAACAGGAATATACCAGATGTTTTGGCTGTCATTATCCACGTCAAAGAGGGTATTAGCACCGTTTTTGACTGTATGCTTATCTGTGTCAATTTTCATATAACGGAAAGCAATATGTGGAGTAATATCAACTGCTTCGGTTTCAAAGGTATATTCTGCGCTAATACCCATATTAAAGGCTACAGAATCAATTTCAGCTGTATTTTTGCCGGCAAGGCCTGTGGCTGTTGAAATATCTTGTTCAACTTCGTTGTCCACAAGGTTGAAGCCCATATCAAAACTTAGGCCAAAATTAGCTTCTCTAAAGGCTGCATAAGCTGTAACACCCCAGAAATCAAAATCATTTTCTGACTTATTGAAATCTCCGATGGTGTCGGCATAACCGCTACCCATATTGAAAGCAAAGCCTAGGCGGAAAGCTTCATCGGCTGTGAAGTCCATACCGACGTTTACGCCGCCAAGTCCTGTTTCATAACCATTGTCAAGGCCACCTGAATCTCTACCGTCAACCTTGCTCCATTTATACATGGGCATAAACCATAGCCCAAGTCCATTTTGCATTTCATTACCGGCATTTACGCCAACTTGTCCGTCAACACTTCCCACTGCTCTTAATGGTTGTGTTCCGCTTAGCACATTATTGGCTACACGAGCTCTAACCACATCTTTCACACCTAGTAAAATACTCTGTGCAACAGGAGCAACCGCAGAAACAGCTGCCACTTGTGGAGTGCTTTGAGCTGTGACTATGCTTTCTCTGCTTGAGCCACCACTTGCTTGTGTTTTAAGAATGAGATCAAGGTAAGGGCGAAGAGCTTCGGTTGCAATGTCATAAGGATTTTTATTGAGTTGGTGTAAGGTTTTATTGGCTTCGGTGAGGAAGTCATTAATATCAGGAGTTACACCTTCCATTTCTATTCTGTCAGCAACTTTAATGTTGGCTACAAAATTACCATTACCCCATGATGTGCCTGCAACTTCAAGCCCTAGGGTATTTGTAATTACATTGTCAAAATCGGCATCTTTATATCCCCAACCGCCTGTTTCAATGGCAGCATCAGCATTATTTGTAAATCCGCTGACTATGAGCACATTGCCGGGATCGTCACCCTCAATCATAAGCTTGGCTGTATTGGCCACGCTAAGAGTTCCGCCTGTGGAGCTAATGGCAGCTTGTCCCTTTAAGGTTTCGGCATTGACTACCAAGAGGGAGTTATCGCCAAAGGTTAAGGTATTGGCTGTGGGTATGGTTGCTGTGGCTTGAGTTAGAGAGCCGTCAACTGTAATACCACCCCTTGCGCCGTTCAATCTTTGAGCTGATTGAACAAACATGGCGGCTGTAATCTCGCCTTGTCCCCATTCAAGGTTGGAATTATTAAAGGCATCTATTGCCCAAGCATTATCATCACTGCCAAGCACAATATAGGAGTTTTCACCTGCCACAATTTTTGCATCAATGCCACTGCTTGTGAACTTGGCAAAGGCGGCATGGGAAGCATCTTCAATGCCATTGCTACCTGCCCAATCCTTATGTATGATAATTGCACCGCCCTCAAAATTGGTTGTGCCACTAACATTTAATGCACCTTGATTTGTGCCATTGCCCACAAGGATTTTAGAGCCATTAGTTCCGAAAAGATCATCAGCATTATAAGTAGCTTCAAGGGTTAGTTCTCCACTATCTTCAATAATTGTATCTCCCTCGGCATTGCTGTCACCTTCGATGGTGGTTTTACCGTCCACAATGGTTTGAGAGGTTGAACCGCTGGCTTGCAAGCCACCTTGTCCAATTTCTGCATCGCCAAGGTAAACATTACCATCTTTGCTTTCCACTTCTTCAACTCTGCTGGCATTACCGTTTGCATCACTGTCAAGATCAACAGTTGCATTAGTATTGGTTACTTTATCAGCTGTGCTACCTGCCATATTGACTGTGCCACTGTCTTTATTATCCACATTGTC
>CAYJHF010000044.1:0-15171 GCA_964369905.1 uncultured Mailhella sp.
TCACTTTACGGCACGCAAAGCTGACGCCTTTGCTTACAGCTTTGACTGTCTGCGTAAGCAGGCAGGCACTGCATAAGCATAAGTGCAATTTTATTGCACTGTTAAGTGCCGGAGCAAGTGTGCCTTTAATAAGTTGGCATTAGTGATGCCAACTTAAAATACTATACAAGGCAGGCTAAAAAGTTTTAAACTTCTTAGCCACGAGCTAAAATAGCTTTGGCAATTGGATCTGCAACATCTAGGTAGTGTTGCCTTATGGTTTTTTCTATTTCTACTTTATCCCGCAAAAAAATTACTTCGGCAACTTTTTTATGTCTTTCCCAAAATTCTACAGGAGTAAAAGCACCAATCCAATCATTGTAACATAAAAACTTTGAAATATTACAAGAAGCTAACCTAGCAACCGTGATAAGCTGATTATTATGGCAATGACGCAAAAGAGTATTGTGAAATTTATCGTCAAGCTCTGAGAGGCATTCCAAATTATTTCCTCTTTTGCATTTTACAGCCATTAAATCTATAATTTCTTGCAAATCGTCCATGTCTTTTTTAGTCCAACTATCTATGGAACCGGCAACCCCTGCTCCCTCTAAAATACCGCTCACATCATAACCATTTACTACTTCCTCAGAAGTTAAAATTCTAACCGATTTTCCTTTTTGCGGTTCGGAGTTTATTAGCCCATCTTGCACCAAGACTTGCAAAGCCTCTCTAATGGGAGCACGACTAATTCCAAGCTCTTTTGCCAGTTCCACTTCTTTGATTGGATCACCAGGTTTCAATGTGGAATTTTGAATTAATGTTCTTATAAATTGACTTACTTGAGTTGAATAAGTTTGTCTTTTGAAATCCATAAAATCTCCACATTTTAATCTTGAATATCTATAAGCTTAACTTTAATGAAACAAAATAATATAAGTTTTTTGGCAACTACTGTTCCATTGGTAAACATTCAGGCCTAATTGTAAGCACAGGAACAGGTGATTGCATTACAACCTTTTCCGCCACTGAACCAAATAAAAGCTTGTCAAGCCCTTTTCTACCGTGAGTTCCCATAATAATTAAGTCAACATTATTGCTTTCAGCCACATTTAAAATTTCTTCCTTGGGATAACCAACCACAACTTTTGATTCAACCTCCACATCTTGACAATATTTTTGTACAAAATCCACAATGGCATTTTCAGCTCCGGCAACAATTTCACCCACAAAACCATCAATAGTATTAGGGGCTACATGAAAACCTGTGTATTGGCTCATGGTTGGAGCAACATAAATAACAATTAATTTTGCATTGGCTGTTTTAGCATACATTGTTGCATATTCAGCAACAGTTTTGCTATGTTCTGAAAGGTCAAGAGCACATAAAATCGTTTTTAAAGAAGCCATACATAATCTCCTTGTCACTGTGACAGATCTAAAATGTTAAAATCAAAAACTCAAACAAAACTGGTACATTGAAATTCAGAGGCATATAAAAGCTAAAAGTAAATTATTATATCTCACATAGAAGTAATATAATACAAAAAATTATAAAAAGCAAGTTTGTTTTTTTTATAACAATTATTCTTAATTAGTTCATGCTTACTTATTAAAGTAAGTATTGGCAGGGGCATAAATAAAATCGTGATTTAACATTAAATCAGATTTTCCATTTTTAACTTCCTTAGCCAATTGAATGAGGTGATTATAAGTACTGCGTGCAGGTCCTGAGCCTATACTTAGCCTTGTAACACCGCTTTGCTTTAGTTTATCAACATCTTTGGTGGCAGGAGTTAATAAAATATTTATGGGAGCAGGAATTTCTTTGGCTAGAATTTCTATGTGTTCAAAGGGAACAGGGCCAGGAAAAAAGACGCAATCTGCACCGGCCTCCACATAGGCTTGCCCTCTTTCAATGGCAGTTTTTAATCTGCTCTTTTCATCACCAATTGCGTGCCAATAGGTGCAAGTTCTGGCATTTATTACAAAATCAAGATTGTAATCCTGTTTTAACTCATAAATTGCCCTAAGCTTTTCTTGAAAAAAAGCAGGTTCGTCAAGGCTTTTATCTTGTTTTCCATCTTCAATATTAAAACCAACAGCTCCCACATCAAGCAAATTTGAAACATTTAGTTTAACTATTTCTATTTTATCGGAAAATCCTCTTTCAATATCCACACTTACAGGAATATCTACCCTAGCGCAAATTTGCTTCACCACAGAACTCATTTCTGCAATTTCAACATATTGCCCATCAGGATAGCCCAAAGCCAGAGCCATACCTTGGCTTGAAGTTCCAATGGCCAAAAAACCTTCCTTTTCAAAAATATAGGCCGATCCCACGTCCCACGCATTGGCCAAAACAAAAAATGTTTTAGTTTTATGTAATTTCATAAAATCTTGAGCTAATTTTCTTTGTTTTTCAACTTGTATATTTTTTTCATCAAACATATTTTTTACCTACTTTTATTATTTTATTTACTTGAAGTGGCAGGATCGGTTAAATCTAATGCTCCCTCAGCAATTTTCCACAAATAAATGCTGGCCACAGAGCAATAAGGAGAATATCTTTTGCGGTATACTTCAAAACTTTTCTTAGTAATTTCTTTTTTTTGATATAAAATTCTAAGCCCACGTAAAATTGCCAAATCACCAAAGCTAAAGATGTTTGGTCTTTGCATACAAAAAATCATAATCATTTCAGCTGTCCAAACTCCAATACCTTTTAGCTTGGCCAGTTCTTTTATTACTTCTTCATCAGACAAGTGGACTAGGGCATTTATATCAAATTCATTATTATTTACTTTTATAGCAAAATCTTGCAAATACTGGGCTTTTCTAAAGCTTGTGCCACAGCTTTGAATGTCTTCAAGGCTTAATAGGCAAACAGTTTTGGGATCGACCAGATTGTCTACACTTTTTTCGCTAACCTTTTGTACAAACCTTGCCCAAATGGTTTGTTGCGCCTTGGTGGAAATTTGTTGCCCAATAATACTTTTTAGCACAGCCATAAATAAGTCAGACTGCACATCACGCTCAATCTTTCCAATTTTTTCAATAGCTAGGGCAAGTTTTTTATCTTTTTTTTTCAAAGCATTTATTTCTTTTTCGCCATACTCAAAAAACATCATAACCTCAAAAAGTAATTTTTAAAAAAGGGCAAAAATTGACAAACATAATTTGAAGCCTCTGCACAATTCATTGCGCAGAGGCTTCAAAATAAAAAATAGATCTAAATACTAATACGCAAAAAGTGGGTATTTTTCAGCAAAATCAGCTACAGCTTTATTAATTTGATCCAATTTACTTTCACTATTAATATTTTTTAGTGTTTCCACTATAAAACCGCCAACTACTTCCATTTCTTTTTCTTTCATGCCTCTGGTAGTCAGAGCAGGAGTTCCAATTCTAATACCGGAAGTTACAAAGGGTGAGCGAGTTTCAAAAGGAACTGTATTTTTATTTACGGTAATTCCAGCTCGATCAAGGGCGTGCTCAGCATCTTTTCCTGTAATGTCCTTGTTTGTCAAATCAAGGAGCATTAGATGGTTGTCAGTTCCACCTGAAACAATACTATAACCTGCCTGCATAAGCAATTTGGCCAAGTATGCAGCATTATTTATAACTTGCTGTTGGTATTCCTTATAACTTGGGTGCAATGCTTCACCAAAGGAAATGGCCTTAGCAGCAATAATGTGCATAAGAGGTCCACCTTGAATACCTGGGAAAATTTGGCTATTAATTGTTTTACCAATATTTTCTTCCTCTGTGCTATTGGCTAAAATCATGCCCCCACGAGGTCCACGCAAGGTTTTATGGGTGGTGGTAGTGGTTATATGTGCATAATCAATGGGCGAGGGGTGCAATCCTGCAGCCACCAGTCCGGCAATGTGTGCCATGTCCACAAGAAGCTTTGCTCCCACAGCATCAGCAACCTTACGAAAACGTGCAAAATCAATAATTCTGGAATAAGCACTGGCTCCGGCAATAATTACCTTAGGCTTATGTTCATGAGCTAATTTTTCCATGGCATCGTAATCAATTAATCCGCCCTCTTCTGTAACACCATAGGAAATAATATTAAATAATTTTCCTGAAAAGTTCACAGGGCTACCATGGGTTAAATGCCCACCATGGGATAAGTTCATACCAAGCACTGTATCACCAACATTGGCCAAAGCAAGGTAGGCTGCCATATTGGCTTGACTTCCTGAGTGTGGCTGAACATTTACATAATTACATGAGAAAATTTCTTTTGCTCTGTCAATGGCAATTTCTTCTGCAATATCAACGTATTCACAACCACCATAATAACGCTTTCTTGGATAGCCTTCGGCGTATTTATGAGTAAGAACTGAACCTTGAGCCTCACGAACAGCTTCTGAAACAAAATTTTCAGAGGCAATAAGCTCAAGCTTTGTCACTTGCCTTCTATTTTCTTGAAAAATGGCCTCTGCAATTTTTGGATCTTTTGTAATTATGGCTTGCATAAAAAATTCTCCTAAAGGAATTGAAAATGTTGAAATAAAAGTGTAAAAAGCAATATAACAGCAAGCCTAAATTTAGTCTAGCCTGAAATAATGACTTTTAATTTAAAAAATCATTTTGACATTTCATTAGCTCTATCACAAGTTGCCAAAATACATTCAATAATTCCGCTTTTCACGGCCTTTTGATCTAATGTATTTACACCAACAATGGAAGAACCTTTTGGAGAACACACATTTAGCCTAAGTTTGGCATAGTTTGCCTCAGGTTGGGATTGGGAAAGTTTTGCGCAACCTGCAAAAAGTTGATCTATTAATTGCTTTGAATCGGCCTGACTAAAGCCAAGTCTAATGGCCGCCTCTTGCATGGCTTCTTGAAAATAAAAAACAAAGGCTGGACCACTGCCAAGCAAGGCTGAAAATTGGGGCATTTGCTCCTCTGTCAAGATAGTTGTAATGGAAATCTTAGAAAAATATTCTTGCAATAGTTTTTTTTGTTCCTCACTAAGCTTTGGATCATCAAAGCAAAGAGCACAACAACCTGCCCCAACCATGGCAGGAGTATTGGGCATAATACTAACCACAGGGCAAACTCCCCTGCTTGCTATGCGCATTTTCTCCAAAGAAATTCCGGCAGCCATGGAAACAATAATTTTATTTGGATTTAGAACTTGACTAATCTGTTCAAGAACTTTTTCAACGCCATAGGGCTTTACTCCAATTAAAATAATTTCTGCCTTTTTTGCCACTTCAAGTTCATTTTGGCATATTTCCAAAGCGCATGATTTGGCTAAAACTTGTAAATTACTTTCATTTGGATCATAACCAATAACCTTAGTTTTGGGTAATTGTCCAAGGGCATTTATAATGGCTGAGCCCATATTACCGCAACCTATTGCACCAAATATCATAAGCTCTCCTTAGTAATATTTTTATTTTTTTAAAAAAATAACTTTAAACTACAAGCACCCTAGCTGCTGCATCATCATAGTCAGCATTATAAAGTTCATCTAGGAAGTTCGGTAAAAATGAACCAGGGCCATGACATTTTTTAGCTGCCTTTTCCCCTGCACTGGCAAAAAGAGCCATGCCGGCCACTGCCCCAATCAGAGGATTTTTAGCCACGGCCATGCAAGCCCCACTAATGGCTGTGGCAGAGCAACCAATTCCTGTAACCAAAGTCATAAGCTTATCACCACCGCTGACGTGAACCACATCTTTACCATCGGTAATTACATCTACTTCACCGCTAACGCTAACCACAGTTTTAAAGTTATTGGCTAAAAATTTTGCCTGCCTTAAAGCATCACGACTATCCTTGGTGCTATCCACACCTTTAGTTTCGCCCATTTCACCAGCCAGAGCAAATATTTCCGAAGCATTGCCCCTTAAAATACAAGGTTTTACATTGCGCATAATGTGCAAAGCGGTTTCAGTGCGAAGCTTTGAAGCCCCTGCACCAACAGGATCAAAAACTACGGGTTTATTGTATTTATTGGCAAAGTCTCCTGCCACATTGATTGAAGCAATTATATGTTTATCCAGCGTTCCTATATTTAACACTAAGGCATTGATTATTTTTATAATATCCCCCATTTCTTCTTGGGCGTGTGCCATAAGCGGTGAAGCTCCTGCCGCTAGCAAAACATTGGCATTTACTTGCATAACCACCAAGTTGGTTATGCTGTGCACCAAGGGTGACTTTTCTCGCATGGCCTTTAGGGTATTTAATACGTCTTTTTGCATAATTTCCTCTATTTAAGAGCCCTGTATATTTTTTGTAAAGCTCTTGTAAAAAATTAATATTAGCTGACAATGAGAATGTTATATTTTTAGTGCTTTGCAATAAAATAATAGTTTTAATAGCTTAGCCACAGGCAAACCGGCCACGGTGTCCCAAGAACCCTCAATATGATCTGACAAAAAAATTCCTATACCCTGAATACCATAAGAGCCGGCTTTATCCATGGGATCATTGGTTTCAATATATTTTTGCAAAACCTCATTTTCCCATGGGGCAAAGTGCACTTTAGCTTTATCGGTAAAGCAATACAAAGAATTTTGCGCAAAATCCATCACACAAACAGAAGTTAAAACTTCATGCCATTGCCCTGCCAAACTGCTAAGCATCCTTAAAGCATGGTTTTTATCTAAAGGTTTTCCAAGAATTTTATCATTAAACGCCACAATTGTGTCAGCACTTATGGCAATGGATTTACCAAGATCCTTGGGGCAATTTTCCAAATAATCTAATTGGAGAACATATTGTTCAAGTGCAATTGTCTCTTCTTGCCACAGGCTTTCAATAAGTCTGCCCTGCTCCATTAAAATATCTTGAGCTGTAGCTGGTTTATTATTTACCTTAAAGCTATCAAACAATTCACACATTTTTTGAATTGCCATGCGTTTTACATATTGTCTTGGCAATTCTAATTCACTAGGCCTTGCTTCCACATCGTCCTTGGCTAATACACCAATATGATTATTTTCTTGTCTTGTTTTCCTTGGTATGGTTTGGTTTTTCTCATCTTGATGTAATGATATAAACTCAAGGGGCGAAAAAAAATCTATACCCAATTCCCTGAGAAAATTTTTCCGCCTTGGGGAATTGGAAGCAAGTATAATATTTTTTTGAGCTGTAAAAAAAGCCATCTTTATTGCTTTATTTCATTTACAGAAGAATTATCATTCTTTTCTTCGTTAGGGTTTTCCCCCTGGGCTGTTATATCATTTTCAGGGCTTGAATCAGCAATGCGTCCCTGTAGCCAAAAAATTAAGTCCACATCGTCCCCTTCCTTGGGTTCATAACCTTTTTGTAAAGCAAATTCAGAAGCATACATCATCAGATTTATAAAATTTTTCTGCCCTAAGGTTATGGCAAAACGATAAATTTTGATTTGCCCTTGCTCCGGCCCAAAACCAAATGTTTCAATTTTTTGAATTGTTGCTCTGGCTTGGTATTCAGAGGCAATGCCGGTGGGAATTAAAATTCTTTGCCCAACCAAGTTAATTTTCAGTGGTGGTACGTCAATTCTTTTTTTATCGGGATTTTTTTCAAGCCAAGCGGTAAGGTAGGCTTCATATTCAGGCCCGGACGTAATGGTTAGTTCATCAAGTAGTGCTGGACGCACTCCAAGGCAAAGTCCGGCCATATAAAATTCCTGCTCAACTCCTTCAGTCAAATCAACAGGATTATCACGAAAAAATAAGGGATTGTAAAACCATAAAATATCTTCACTATCACCAATAGCACAGCCAACTTCGCCTTCAATATTATTTTTCCAAGCATGGGTTTTTTCCACCCTAAGTTCATTTGGAATACCTTCAATAAAAGGAAAAATAGTGTAATATTCAAGCTTACCGCCGGACTCACCGCTTACAATAGTTGCTGTTCTAAGGGGTGAGGTTTGAGGCCAAGCCAATAGCATTTGCTCAGTTTTTCCATTATTTTTTGTCCAGCTAGGTCTTGTTCCACCAAGCTTAGCTGTAACAGCCAAAACCTTTGATAAATCCTTCATATCCCCAATAAGTGTATTCCAGTACCTGCGCATATCTTCATTGTGTTGCATAACTTTTCCTCAACAATATTGCAATTTCACTTAAGATTACAATATTTCTTTATATGGTATTTTTTTGTTTTGATAAAATTTCTTTTTAAATTAATAATTAAGTCTTGCACTTATTTATTCAGCCATGATTTTCATAACAATTTTTTCTAAAAAAGTCCATATTTTATTTTCTTGCGAAAACATTAAGCTTGTGCTATAGGATTTTGACGTAAAAAATACCTTATTCACCTTATAAGCTAGGCAGAATATATGATTGAATTTAAAGAAGCCTTACAAAAAGAGCAAGAACACATTACAAGTGCTCTGCAAAGAATTATAAGCACCTTACCTACGGCCGTACAAGAGATTGCTTCTTATGCTTTACTTTCAGGTGGGAAGAGGCTTCGTCCATTTCTATCAGTAATTTGCGCCAGACTTTTCGATGATAAAATAGGCATGGAAAACCATGATCTCTATGATGCTGCCATTGTGCTTGAAATGTTTCATGTGGCCAGTTTACTTCATGATGATGTGCTTGATAATGCAAATCTAAGGCGTGGCTTACCCACAGTTCACACAAAATATGGAGTAAGGGCCTGTCTTTTAGCCGGAGATGCTTTATTGGCGGCAGGAAATAGACAGATGGCGCAAATTGCTCAAAAGTATAATAGTTTGGAATTAATGGAAGTTATTTCTAATGCTCTGCTATACACTTCAAGCGGTGAAATTGAAGAAATAAATTATTGCGGAAAAATTTTGCCTGATTTACAAGCCTATTATAGCATAATTGAAGGAAAAACAGCTTGGATTAGCAGCGCGGCGTGCCAAGTTGGTGCTTTGATGGCAAATCATAATTCAGCAGAAATTTTACAAGAAAATGTTGAAAAAATGAAGACTTATGGCCATAATTTGGGCATGGCTTTTCAAATTGTTGATGACGCTCTTGATTTTGCCCCTGAAAGTGAAACGGGCAAACCCTGTGGCGGAGATTTGAGAGAACATAAATGCACCCCCCCTATTCTTATGTATGCTAATTCATTGAACCCTGAACAAGCATTAGATTTCAAAAGAAAATTTGCAGCCATAAATGATCCTGTTTTTGGAAGTAATTCAGAAAATCCTAGCTTTAGCTTAGAAGAATATAATAAAATCATTGCCGAAATAATTTCCCATAATTATCCCGAGCAAACTAAACAAATGGCAAAACCATTTCTTGATGAGGCCAAAAAAGCTTTGCAAGCCCATAATTGTATGTATGCGAAAATACTTATGCAAGCTTTGGAATATGTGCAAATTCGTAAAAAATAACTTGCAAAAAAGAGAAGAAATATATGAGTTTAATCAGATTAGAAATTAATGTTCAAACAAACCAAGAAGATCCCGTTGGACACAGAGTGGCCGAGCAAATTAAGGAAGCCTTTGCCTATAATATAGAAAAAGTCAGAATGGCAAAAATCCTTACCTTAGACGGAATAACAGCTACTGAAGCCGATATTTTACTACAAAAAGCAGTGTTGCACGATCCTGTTTTGCAAAGTGCAACTTTAACTTCCTCAAACTCTGATGCTGACTTCATTTTAGAAGTCGGCTTTAAGCCTGGTGTAACAGATAATGAAGGGCATACTGCCAGAAATACTGCTTGCATGGTTTTAAAAAAAGAGCGTGATAATTTAGAAGTTTACACAGCCAAACAATACCACATCTGGGGTGATATTTCCTTGGAACAAGCTGAAAATATAGGTAAAAACCTGCTTGCCAATGAATTAATCGAAAGACTTAGAATAAAGGACAAAGCCACATGGCAGGCAGAACCCGGTTTTGAAGCTCTGGCCTCAAAGGTTACAGGCAAAGCCAAGGACACTGTAAATATTATTCCAATTTTAAGTATGAATGATGCTGAGCTTCTGGATTATAGCAAAAAAAATACCTTGGCATTAACTTTGGAAGAAATGAAAATCATACAAAATTTTTATGCTGAGGAAAAAACATTTGCCTTGCGTAAAACCTACGGCATGGAACAAAACCCCAGTGATGCTGAAATAGAAGTTTTAGCACAAACTTGGTCAGAACACTGCAAGCACAAGATTTTCGCCTCCAAAATTGAGTATACTGATTTTGATTTAAACGAAACAGAAATTATTGACAGTATTTTTAAAACCTATATTCAACGCCCCACAGCTGCCATACGCAAACGCCTTGGTGATGCGGATTTTTGTCGCTCAGTCTTTAGTGACAATGCAGGTGTAATGGCCTTTAATGATGATTATGACGTTTGCATAAAAGTTGAAACTCACAACAGCCCATCAGCCTTAGATCCTTATGGAGGTGCGTTAACAGGCATTGTGGGTTGCAATCGTGATCCCATGGGAACCGGAATGGGAGCTGAGTTAATTTGTAATACCGATGTTTTTTGTTTTGCTTCCCCATTTTATGAAGATCATATTCCGGAGCGTCTTTTACACCCTCGCCGAGTAATGGAAGGAGTGCGCAAAGGTGTTGAGGACGGAGGAAATAAGTCAGGCATTGCCACAGTGAATGGTTCTTTGGTTTTTGATGAGCGTTTTCTTGGCAAACCCTTGGTTTATTGCGGAACAGTTGGCTTATTACCAAGAAAACTTCACGGCAAACCAGGCCATGAAAAAAATCCACAAGTGGGCGATGCCATAGTAATGGCAGGGGGAAGAATTGGCAAGGACGGTATTCACGGCGCAACATTCTCATCTGAAGAATTGCATGAAAATTCACCGGCCACAGCTGTGCAAATCGGTGATCCCATCACCCAAAGGAAAATGTATGATTTCATTATAAAAGCCAGAGATTTAGGACTTTATAATGCCATTACGGACAATGGGGCAGGTGGCCTTTCATCTTCAGTTGGTGAAATGTCTGAAGCCACAGGCGGTTGTGAAATGGATTTACAACTGGCTCCGCTAAAATATGATGGCTTACAACCTTGGGAAATCTTACTCTCAGAAGCTCAAGAGCGTATGACTTTGGCCGTTCCTCAAGTTAAACTAAAGGAATTTTTGGCTTTAGCCAAACACATGGACGTGGAAGCAACAGCCCTTGGCAAGTTCACCAGTTCAGGAATTTTTCATATTACCTACGGAGAACAACCTGTAGCAGCAATTCCCATGGATTTTATGCACCATGGATTGCCTCAAATGAAATTAACTGCCAAATGGAAATCACCGGATTTACTCTTAGAAAATCCGGTAATTATGCCTGACATAGAAGATAAGCAAGCTTTCCTACTCAAAATGCTCGGACGTTTAAATATTTGTAGTAAGGAATATATTATACGCCAATATGATCACGAAGTTCAGGGGGGAAGTGTAATAAAACCCTTGGTGGGACTAAAACAAGATGGACCTTCCGATGCTGCCGTGCTTCGCCCTGTCCTTGGTGAAGATAAAGGAATAGTTCTTTCCCACGGAATTTGCCCAAAATTCAGCGATTATGATTGTTATTGGATGATGGCCAATGCCATTGATGAAGCCATTAGAAATGCTGTGGCTGTGGGGGCAAATCCCGATGAAATGGCAGCTTGCGACAATTTTTGTTGGTGTGATCCTGTACAATCAGAAAAAACACCTGATGGCGAGTATAAGCTTGCCCAATTGGTTCGAGCCTCCAAAGCTCTTGGTAAATTCTGCATGGATTTTGGAGTTCCCTGCATTTCCGGCAAGGACAGCATGAAAAATGACTATATTGGAGATGGCAAGAAAATTTCCATTCCTCCAACTGTGCTGTTTAGTGTGTTGGCAGGCATAGAGAATGTAAATAATGCTGTGAGCAGTGATTTTAAACAAAGTGGTGATAGTATTTACTTATTGGGAGTTACTAGGGCAGAAATGGCCGGCAGTGAAGCTTTTGATGAACTAAATATTAAGGCTTCAAGAGTCCCCACCGTGGATTCTGCCTCAGCTCTAAAACGCTATCAAGCCTTCCACAAAGCCACCCTTAAGCAATTGGTTAGCGCTTGCCACGATTTATCCGATGGAGGTCTTGCGGTGGCCTTGGCTGAAATGTGTATTGGCGGACGCTTAGGTGCTAAAATTGATCTTGCAAAGGTTTATTCCAATGAAATGCTTACTCCTTTTGAAAAAATGTATAGTGAATCGGCAAGTCGTCTATTAGTTAGTGTTCCCAAAGCAAATGAAGAAGATTTTATAAAACTGTTTGATGCGGATTGCCATAAAATTGGTGAAGTTTTGGCAGGGCAAGAGCTAATCATCAACAATGAAAATCAACTAATTTTAACCCAAAGCATAGAAAACTTAGTAAAAGCATTTAAAGAAACTTTAAATGATTAATTTGTTTATTTCCATAAATAAGAGGTAATTATGTCAAATTTTGAGGCATGGAAGCAAAAAGAAGAGGCGGTGCTTTGTCGCACCTATGGTAGATACCCTATTAGCGTTGCCAAGGCTCATGGCTCAACGATGATTGATGCAGACGGCAAAGAATATATTGATTTATTAAGTGGTATTGCAGTTACCTCCCTTGGTCATTGCAATGAAGAATTGGCCGCTGTTATTTCAACCCAAGCCCTCAAGCTAATCCATGTGAGTAATTTATTTTATCAAGAAGAACAACTTGAGCTTGCCGAAGCCTTACTAAAGACCTGCTCTATGGATAAAGTATTTTTCTGCAATTCAGGGGCAGAATCAAATGAGGCAGCCATTAAAATTGCCAGGCGCTATCAGCAAAAAGTAAAAAATAAAAATGCCTTTGAAATTATTACCCTAGCTCAAGCTTTCCATGGTAGAACCTTGGCCACCATTGCAGCCACAGGACAAGATAAATTTTTGGACGGTTTTGCTCCAAAAACAGAGGGTTTTGTGCAAGTGCCATGGAATGATCTTGAAGCAGTAAAAAAAGCCATCAATCCCAATACTGCCGCTATTTTAGTGGAGGTTCTCCAAGGTGAGGGCGGTATTCATATGTTAAGCCCTGAATATTGCAAAGGACTACAAGAACTTTGCAAAGAAAAAGGAATTTTATTTATGGTAGACGAAGTGCAAAGCGGACTTTGTCGCACCGGAAAGTTTTGGGCTCACCAACACTATGATTTAAAACCAGATGTGATTACTTCAGCTAAGGCCTTAGCCAATGGACTACCTCTTGGTGCTATGCTTTGCACTGCTGAAGTTAGCAAAGGTTTTGAACCTGGCAGCCATGCAACTACCTTTGGTGGTGGGGCTTTGGTTACCAAGGTTGGAGCAAAAATAATTGAAATTATGCACAGGGATAAATTGGCCGAAAGGGCTGTGGAGCTTGAAAAATTTGTTAAACAAGCTGTCTTGGCTCTAAATTCTCCACACGTTAAAGAAGTGCGTGGTTTTGGATTAATGCTTGGCATTGAACTTAGTTGTTCCCCTGAGCAAGCTAAATTGGTTTGGGATCAACTACTTGAAAAAGGCTTTGTGCTAAATCTTACCCAAGGAACAGTGCTAAGGCTCTTACCGGCCCTAAACATTCCCAAGGAATATTTGGAAAGCTTTGTCAAAACTCTTGCAGAAATATTACAAAAATTACCAACAAAATAAGCAAATAATAAAAATAGGTAAAATTATGAAAAAAAATCTTTGTATTATGCCAGGTGATGGCATTGGCCCTGAAATTGTTGCGCAGGCTCTAAGAGTGCTAGATAAAATAGCCACAAAATTCAACCATGAATTCACTTATGAAGAAGCCTTAATTGGTGGTGCGGCCATTGATGCTAAAGGCTTACCTTTGCCTGAAGAAACCATTACAGCTTGCAAAAAAGCTGATGCTGTTATTTTGGGAGCGGTTGGCGGGCCTAAATGGGACACAATAGATCCGGCCATACGCCCTGAACGCGGACTCTTGGCCATTCGCAAAGAGCTTGGACTTTTTGCCAATTTACGCCCTGCCCGCCTTATGCCGGAACTGGCAGGGGCTTGCCTTTTAAGACCTGATACAGCCCAAAAAGGCCTTGATTTAATAGTAATCAGGGAACTCACCGGCGGTATTTATTTTGGTCAACCTGCCGGAACTGAAGTGAAAGACGGAAAAAGAGTTGGCTATAATACAATGATTTATGATGAAGATGAAATTGCACGTATTGCCCACATTGCTTTCCAAACCGCCATGAAGAGAAGAAAAAAAGTTTGCTCTGTGGACAAGGCCAATGTATTGGCTGTGAGCAGGGTTTGGCGCGAAGTTGTGATTGAAGTAGCCAAAAACTATCCTGAAGTTGAGCTTACTCATATGTACGTTGACAATGCAGCCATGCAACTTGTGCGTGATCCAAGTCAATTTGATGTATTAGTCACAGGAAACCTTTTTGGTGATATTTTATCCGATGAAGCTGCTGTTATTACAGGCTCCATAGGAATGTTAGCTTCAGCCTCTCTTGGTGCTGACGGCCCTGGACTATATGAACCAATTCACGGATCAGCCCCTGATATTGCAGGTCAAAATAAGGCCAATCCCTTGGCAACAATTTTATCTGTTTCCATGCTTCTCTTGCACGCCTTTAATATGCAAGCAGAAGCTAACTGCATTGAAGATGCTGTGAGAAAAACACTTCAAGATGGCTATCGCACGGGCGATATAATGGAAGAGGGCAAAACACTGTTGGGAACCAAAGAAATTACTGACAAAGTACTCGAAAGAATTTAGAATTTTTTTAATTATTTTTTCGAGAGGGGGAACTTTTGAAAAAGTTCTCCCCTCTCGAGCTCTCCCCCACAAAACTTTTTAATAACAATAGGTTAACAACTATAATTTAATGATTGCCACTTAGAAGGATTTATTTTGAAATATGAACCATACAATCTATTTTTCAAAATAAATACCTTACTCGAAAATTGAAAGAGTAATATTTTTCGTAACATATTTATATCATAAATATTAATTAAGAAACACACCCTAATTTGTTTGCATAAAAAACGGGCTTTTCAAGTTGCTATTAAATGTCTCTATAGTACAACTTGTTTTTGTACAAAAAAAGCGATTTCTATTTTCACAGAAATCGCTTTATACGTTTATGGAATGATAATTTAATGTTTTTCACCAAACATATATTCTTTAGCTCCAGGGCAAACATCAAGACCGCATTGAACCAGCGTCGCTACGGATAATGTACGGGCTATAGACATGGCTACTACTAGCAATCCTTTAAT
>CAYJHF010000045.1:0-15040 GCA_964369905.1 uncultured Mailhella sp.
AGTCAAAATCTGCAAAAAAATTGCATGTCCCATGCTTATTTCTTGCAAATTTTTTAGTGTTATTTAGTAAAAATATTCTTTGCTAACAGATAGTTATTATTATTTTCAGCACCGACTAATTTATTTTTTTTTGGGGCTATTTAAACAGTAATGCCAAAGAGCAAAACCCATCATTCCAACTCCGGCTATGGCGTGGGCTTTTTTGGATTTAAACGGCAAATCTGTTAGTCCTGTGGCGGCTAAAAATCCCAAGGTGCTAATTAGCCCAATTTTGGCAACCTTTCTCTGCTGTTGCTTATTAAGCTTTAGATTTTGTAAGGTTTTTTTAGACTGCTCTACTGTATTGGCAATGACTTCATTTGACATAATTATCTCCTGTAAAGTGAAAGTTTTCTATAGAGTGAGAGCTTTGCATAGTTATTCTTTATAGCAAGGCTTTTCACACAAAAAATTATTCATTATCAAATTCTTCAGCACTTATTTCAGCTTTAGCATCTTGAATTTGTTCTTTAATTTCTTCAATATTGTTTTGAATTCCACCCCAAACTTTTAAAGAGCTGTCAATAATAGCTTTTTGAACAGTTGGGTTTGTCGCCAGAAGTCCAAGCCCAAGCCCAAGAGCTAAACCCTTTAGGAATGATGGAGTATTGAGCTTTGCACTTTGATTTTTTTGAAAAGCAAAGTCAGAAACACTATTTTGTGCACTAGTAAAATTCATGCTTGAAATTATATTTTGCATTTCTTGTGGGCTTTTTTTATAATAATCATATTGATTGATTGGATTTGTAATAAATTTATTATAATAATTGTTCACAACTTACCTCTTATATTTAAAGTTATTTTTCAGCTTGCTCAAGGGCAGTAAACTTACTTTTTTCATCTTTTAGCGGGTTTTCCACAATTGATTCTATGGCATATTTTGCCCCAGCCGTAAAAAGAGCGAGCCCTGCAATGGAAAAAACTCCCCTAAGTCCAAGGGTGGCTGTGCTTGCTCCTCCAATTGCTGTGGCTAGTCCCATAATTCCGGCTTCACGCAAAATTTCTGCTCCGGCTTGCTTGGGGGTAATTTTTTTTGCCTTAACTTTTTTTGTACTCCTAACTAGGGCTATGGTAGCCCCTGTTACAGAGCCGGCAATTAATCCACCAAGGGCAGTTGCTGCTATGGGTCTTTTGGGAAGTGTGCTTATGTTATTCATATATTTCTCCAAGTTGGGAATATTGCATACTTGCACAATAAGCTGTGCAGAGCTTGCTAACTGGTTCACGCTGAAAATTCTTTTTTTTGCACCAAAATTTTAATAAAAAACTTTTTATCTATAGATAGTTATTGTGTTTTTTAGCATCGACTAACTAGTTTTTTTGGTTTTCGTTTTCTTCCTCGGTTGGCTCATCAAACTCTGGAGCAAATTCCTGCTCACCGGCAGCAAAATTACTCAAAAGCCCTCCAAGGCCTGAAGCTAACATTTCCTTTAGGGGGGAGTAATTATATAGCAATAAAATTCCAATGCCAATGGCAAAACCTTTCCAAAAATCACCTGAAATTCCTTGGAGCAAACTAAAAAGTTTGTTGGGGCTTGCCTTTCCATTCATTACATCGTCAACAGTATTGTAAATCTCATTCATATTTTCCATGTTGAGATTAGCTTGTCTATTATTGGAATTGCCTGAAAAATTATTATTTGCTTGCAATTGCATCATTTGTTGCAATTGTTGAGTAAGAAAATCCACTTGGGCTTGCATGGCTAAATGGGGGTGACCATAGCCAAATTGTCCTGCCCCATAACCCATTGCTTGATGATGAAAATGTTGAGCATTATGTGGCCAAGGATTTCCATATTGTGGAAAACCAGGTTGGCTTTGCCCCATCTGATTTTCTGCAAATTGCTGGTTTGGGCTGTGAGGTATAAATCCATATTGTGGGTGAAAGCGATATAAAACTTCTGCATTGGCAAATTGCTCATTTGTATTTTCCTGCATATTTGCATTTTGGTTAACATTCTGAGTATTTTGTTTTCTGGCGGCCATTTTATTCTCCTTTTAAAATTGTTTAGGCGTAAATTTTAAGCAGAAAGTATGTTGGAATATTTATCTGCCAACAAATCAAACTGTTTTTTATCTCTTGTGGTTAAAATATCCGTTAGCTCGTCAGGCTCAATCACATTTGTGTCATACTTTATTTTAACTGTTCTGGTGATTAGATTAAAATTTGAGGACAAAATTGCCTGCGGTAAGACTTTGTTTTCTTTTATAACCTTCATTGCTTCTTGATCTGACAAAAGAGCAAGTGAGAACTTTAAACTTAGATTGCCCGGTTCATGCTTGGCTATACTAAGATATTTTCTAAGGGCAGTAATGCTTTGTAAATTCATAAATTAACTTCCTTTAATTATAGGATTTATTTCTTTTATATTTTTAGTATAGGGATCAATAATTTCATTTTCATCAAGCTCACATATTTGTGGCTCGGGAATATATTCAACTTCATAAGCAAGCAGGCGTGAAGAATTTGCTAATACTCCTAAGGTGTGGAAAATATGAAACATTCCTGCCATAAAGGGAGACATTAAACCACTTGCACCAAGGGCAAGCCCGAGCATATTAGAAGAAAAAGCAATCCAAAAGTTTTGGTGTACAACTCTGACTGTTTGCTTACTAAGGGCATGAACATAAACAAGGCCGTATAAATTGTCATTTATTAATGTTATGTCGGCTGCTTCCACAGCCACTTCTGAACCTGCTGCTCCCATGGCTATGCCAATGTCAGCTTTGCTAAGCGCCATGGCGTCATTAATTCCATCTCCAACCATTAAAACTGTATTGTATTTTTTTTGTAATTTTTCAATTATTTTAGCTTTATCTTCAGGTAAAACGGAGGAATAGTGTTTGGTAATTCCAAGTTTGTTGGAAATATTTTTTACTGTGTTTACTTCATCTCCCGTGATTAAAGCTACATCTTTTACACCCTTATGCTTTAGAATATCTATAACATTTTTTGCTTCACTTCTTATGGAGTTGTAAAAAGATAGTAAGCCTATTATTTCATTGTCTAAAGCCACAAATAGCAGGGTTCTTCCTCTTTGCACCAAGCTTTTTTCTGCTTCAAGTATTTCAGCATCACTAAGTTCAATTTCATGTTGCTGTAATAATTTACGATTTCCGACTAAGACATGATGACCGTTTATGTCTGCCATCATGCCCATACCAAGGTAGTATTCACAGCGTGTGTGAGCCATTGGTTCTATATTTCTTGCCATGGCTTCTTGTTTAATGGCTTGAGCTAAAGGGTGGTGATTGTGCATTTCAGTAGAAAGCACTAATTGCAACAGTAAATCTTCAGCATTATGCTTTTTAGGAGAATTTTTTTCTTCTGTATAAGAACTTAATAAATTAATATAATTATCAAAGTTTTTGCTTAAAAATATTTTTCTCAAAGCAATTGAAGAGTCAGTCAGTGTTCCTGTTTTATCAAAGCAAATACAGTCTGCCTTACCAACTTCCTCAAGGTAGCGTCCACCCTTAATCAATATATTTCTCTTGGCGGCAGCACTCAAGGCCGCACTAATGG
Organism: uncultured Mailhella sp.; assembly: GCA_964369905.1. Lineage (GTDB taxonomy): Bacteria > Desulfobacterota > Desulfovibrionia > Desulfovibrionales > Desulfovibrionaceae > Taurinivorans. Next base: position 3,566 of record CAYJHF010000045.1, read on the forward strand.
CTGTATTGGCTGAAAGCGAAGTGGCACAGGGGCAGGCCATAATCAATGAAACGGTAAAGGCGCGCCACAAGTCATTGGTTACTATATAAGTTCCAAGTGTAGCAACCATGCCCAGACTAATCATATTTTTGGCTAATTTATCGGCTGAACTTTGCAGAGGAGCTTTATTAGAAATGGAATCTTCAACTTGACATAAAATTCTGGATAAATAAGTTTGATCTCCAACATTTTCAGCACAAATATAGACAATTCCTTGACAGATGAAAGTTCCGGCCAATACTTGATCTCCAATACTTTTTGGCACATAATCGCTACGTCCTGTAATGGGAGATTCATCAATATAGGCCTTACCGTCAATAATTTCACCATCAACACAAACTTTTTCGCCTGAGTGTAAAACAACTATATCACCCTTTTGCAAATCTGAAACCTTGGTTTCAACCTCTACTCCATCTATTAATTTGAATGTATGGTGTGAGGTTACTTGCAATATATTGGCAATGGATTTTCTCGAACGCTCTGTAACCCATGCGGTTAAAAGCTCTGCTCCTGAATTTATCCAAAGAATTTCAAGGGCAGTCATGGCTTGTCCTGAAAGTATTGAAGCCATACAACCAAAACCGAGAAAAGCTTCAAGGCTTATGCTTTTTTGTTTTAACTTTTTATAACTATCATAAAACAAAGGCAAACAAGAGAGGCTTGTTATAATTCCTAAGGGACTTACAAGGCTTTGTGAAACCACAGAACCAAAAACTCTGTTTTTAACAAAAACACCTGTCATTACGGCAGAAAGCCCCAAAAATCTATAAGTGGCAGCCGGTACAGGACTTTTTTGTTCGGAAACTTTTTTACAGGAGCATTTAGCATCACATTTTGTAGGTTCAATCTTCAAAAAGTTTAAATCTATTATTTTTTGGGCAACTTGATTTATAAGCTTAATTATTTTTTGGGCAGAAATTTTATTGTTTTGATAATTAATAATTAAATTTTGGCACAAAGGGTTTATTCGAACAAAAATAATCCCATTTTGCCCTTTAATAAAATTCATAATTTGGGCTAAGGAGTTCTCGTCAAAATTGCTATTTTGAAGTTTAATCCTTAGTCTACCTGAAATATTATGACGTATTTTACAATAATTATTCATAAACTTTATTGGGTTAGAGTGTTTTAAAAAAATGTTGAGGCTTAATAAAACTGAAAATGAAAATAAAAAATTTATAAAAAAAATAATTTTTATTGATAATTTGATTATAAAAATTAAAATAAGATAAAGTCAAGTATATTTATTATTTCAAGATTAGGATTGTAATTGCAAAAAAAAAATTACTAATTTAATAAAAAAATCAAATTATTATAATTTTATGAATATAGAATTTGAAAATATATGCAATTTTATTGAGCTTAGTTTTCAAATTTTTTCAAATTCAATTTTGTGAGATAATTCCAATTTCAATTTTTATTTTTACTAAATTTAATTGAAAATAAAGCAATTATCACAGGTGAATTATAGGTTTTAATTTGAAAATAAATAACAAGTTCTTGAGTAATGTTTTAGGAGAAAAGAAGATTTGCAATATGATTGATTTATTAAATTTATTTTTTTGCTTTTTTTATGCTTGAACTTTTGAAATTTTATTTCGCATTTACTAATACGTAATCCTTTCTGAAAAAGTCAATTTTTGACTTTTCCACCATGGACTAAATAAAGCAAAAAAGCTGGCTAATCATTTGAAAATCATGATTTACCAGCTTTTTATTACATAGGGTTTGCCCTAAAGTGTAAGGGTCATCTTTTTGCTAGAGTATTTGCAACCAATATGAAGCCTTTACTAATGACTTTAATTTATGTTGTTATAATAAACACAAATTATAATAATTTCAAATGAAATTACTATGTTGACTGCTAGAGCAGTCAATCACTGCGTAAGCATAAGTGCAATTTTATTGCACTGTTAAGTGCCGAAGTAAGCGTGCTTTTAATAAATTGACATAAGTAAATCAACTTATCATGCCATCCAAATGAGCGCCCATATAACAACAGCTAGAGTTATCAATAAATTGTTTCCAAGAGAAAAGGAAACCATTTTAAAGAGGGGGGAAAACTTGCTTTTAGTAAACCATAATGGTTATGTGCCAAACTAAATTGACAAAACAAAATGGTTTTCCCTCTCCCGAAACAGGCCATTTTCATTGAAAATACTCTGCATTTTTCTAAAAGTCCCACACAATTATAATGTAGAACTCTTAGAAAATTTTTTATTAGGAGTATATTCTTAGCCTGCCTTAGCCAAGTAGTTGTAAGGCCATTTGAGGCAATTGGTTTGCTTGAGTTAGCATTGAGTTAGCAGCATTACTTAGAACTTGGTTTCTTACAAAGTTCGTCATTTCAGTTGCAACGTCAATGTCTGAAATTCGTGATTCAGAAGCTTGCAGATTTTCAGCCTGAATCGTTAGATTGGTAATGGTGTTTTCAAAGCGATTTTGCAGTGCACCTAAATGTGCTCGAATATTATCTTTTGAAACAATGGCATCTTCAATGGCCACCAAGGCTCTTTGAGCGTTGGCCTGAGTTGAAATGTCATGCCCTGCGGCATCACCGTCTTCAGAAGAATCATTACCAAGTCCAAGGGCTGAAGCTGTACTATTACCTATTCTAATGTAGTAATAGTCTTCTGCGCTGTCATTGCCTGTGCCAAAGTGAACTTTTAGTTCTCCTAAAGACTCCACTCCTTCACCATTGTGATCTCCGGAAAGGCTGCCATCTAGCAGTTTAATTCCGTTAAAGTCTGTGGCATTGGCAATACGGGTAATTTCCGAGGCCATTTGTTGATATTCAGAGTCAATAATTGCACGCTGAACAGAGTCATAAGTACCTGTGGCTGCTTGTTCGGCAAGCTCTTTCATACGAATAAGTTTTTCGTCAATAACTTGCAAAGCGCCGTCCGCTGTTTGAATAAGGGAAATTGCGTCGTTGGCATTACGCACCCCTTGGTTTAAGGTTGCAATATCTGCACGCATAAGTTCTCTAATTGCGAGTCCTGCGGCATCGTCAGCAGCGGTTTCTACACGAAGCCCTGATGAAAGCTTACGAGTTGAGTCTGCTAAGTTCCCATAGTGTGCATTGAGATGTCTGGCGGCGTTGGCAGCCATCATGTTATTATTAATTACTAAAGACATAATTAACCCCTCCGTAGGTTTGAATACACTTTCTCATTAGCAATCAGTGTGCCAAACATAAATTTTATTGTAATTACAATAAGTTAAAACAGGGGGATTTTGAGGTATGCAAAAATTTCCTAGTTATTTACATTTTTTTGACGCCAAATTTTGCCCTTAAAATTACAAATTTTTGGCTTAAAAATCACCTAATATATTTAAAATGTTAAGGAAAATCAAGGTGGTTGATGCTGAAAAAAATAGCAAGCTCTTTTAGTACATGCTGAAAAAGTAAAGATTGCATTTTTCAGCGTAAATCAAGATGCTTTAACCTTCATCTTCCAAATGGTCGTCCAATTCTAGGTTTACTTCCACATTGTGAATAACTTCAATAAAGCGATGTGCTAAGGTTTCCGGTGAAACTGAAGATAAAATAATATGGTTTGAGTCCAGAACCAAAATCGAGCGAGTTTTACGCCCTTGAGTTGCGTCCACCAATCTGTTTTCTGCTTTGGCATCTTCTCTTAGTCTACGCATAGGAGAGGAGATTGGATTTAAAATAGCAGCTAATTTTGAGGTTAAAACATAATTTCCAAGTCCAATATTGATAAGGTTTTCATTGGCCATAATTTTTCTCTGCTTTATATAATATGTTAAGGAAGCACTAAATTATTTTTTTGGTAAGTTAAAATTAATACTGCAAAAGCTTTAATTAGTTTTCCGATGCTTGCATAATTAGCTCATGCTGAAAATAATAATAACTATCTGCTAGCAATAATATTCTTACCAAATAACACTAAAAAATTTGCAAGAAATAAGCATGGGACATGCAATTTTTTTGCAGATTTTGACTTCAAAAAATGATTTTGAAGCATCGGCTAACCAAAACTTTTGTGCAAACAAAAGTTTTGCACGGCACAGAGTTAGCCTGAATTCACTTCAGGCGTCCACGAAGTGGAACTCGAAGCCAGTGTGCCTTTCTGAAAAACACAAAAATTGTGTTTTTCGGCGTGAACTAATTAGTTCATGCTGAAAATTCTTTTTTTGCACCAAACTTTTAATTATTCTAAATTCTGCACTTGCTCACGGCATTTTTCAAGCTCATTTTTAAACTCAACCACCAAGATGGACATTTGCGCATCTTGGATTTTATTACCACAAGTATTTATTTCCCTAAAGCATTCTTGTAAGGTAAAGTCAAGCTTTCTACCAGCCTCTTCCCCTGAATCCAACAGAGATTTTAGCCGATTAAAGTGTGAATGTAATCTAATAATTTCTTCACTTACATCTAATTTATCCGATAAAATCACCATTTCTTGTAAAAAGCGGTTTTCGTCCAAACTGCTCTCTAGATTTTGTAAAAGTTCTTGTAATCTTTCTCGCACATTAATAAAGCGCTGTTCCTTTATTTGTGGAGCATTTTGCTCAATTTGTTTAGCCCACATTTGTAAATTGCTAAACCTTGCTTGCAAATCATAATAAAGCTCCTTGGCTTCTTCTTGCTTAGATTTATCCCAATCCATTAGGGCTGATTTCAAAGTTTCCTGAACAAAGGCTTGTAGATCTTCACCCACCTCTTCTTCATTAGCATTCCAAAGCCCTTGAATGGAAAGCAATTTGTTTAAATCTGGGTTAAATGTATGACTTTCTGTTTTTGAAAATGCAGTGATTATCTCTAGCATAGCCTTGGCTTTGGCTTGGTCAAAACATAGTTCTGCTGTTTTATCAATGTATTGAAGATTTATACTAATCTCAACTCTTCCTCTGGAGGCATACTGTCTAACCATTTTTTCCAGTTGGCTTTCAAAATGCCTAATAAGGCTTGGCAATCGCCACTTTATATCAAGAATTTTACCGTTTACACTGCGAATTTCCACTATAATGCTGTAAGTATCATTACTTGTTGCCACACGCCCAAATCCTGTCATACTTTTTAGTTTTGTCATATTTTCCTCTTCATTATAAATGGTTAAATATCGCACAAATGGTTAAAATTTCCCTATAGTAACTTAGTAATTAGTTTGTCATTTTCTATGCCAATGGCTTTGACGGCTTGCAATTCGTGACTTTGCGCGGCATTTGGTAAATAACAAGAAACATAGTATTCATTCCAACCCATATTTTTATCTCCCAAATCTAGGCTAATGTGCATTTGCTCAAGTTCAAGCATGGATTGTAAAAAATCCTTTTTCTTTTGCTCAATTAGGGTGCGAATTCTGGCAGCGTGTTCTTGTTTTAGTTTTTTAGGTAAATGTCCGTCCATGGCAGCGGCCTTGGTGTTTGGTCTTGAAGAGTAGGGAAATACATGAGCATAAGTTAAAGGTAAAACATTTATCATTTCTATGGTTTCAAGCACTTCCTCTTCGCTTTCAGCCGGAAAGCCCATTAAAATATCTGCCCCTAAGGCAAACCTTGGCCAAAATGTTTTTAACTTATTTGTTGTTTCCACAATTTCATGGGGACTATAATGCTCTCTGCCCATACGTTTTAGCACACTTTTAGAGCCACTTTGTAAGGAAAGATGTAAATGAGGACAAATAAGAGTGCACTCTTCTAAAGTTTCAAGGGCTTCATTATTTAATTGTTTTGGCTCAAGTGAACTTAGCCTTAGCCTAGCTTTACCTTGCCATTTACTGCCAAACTGTTTTTGTATACGCCTTAAAAAACCCCAAAAATTTTCTTTTTCAGCATAATATTGACGTAAATTTATGCCTGAAATTACAACTTCTCTAAAACCACTTGTAAATAAATCTCCAAGTTCGGCTAAACTTGAATTTGGATTTCTTGAACGCGATTTACCTCTAGTTAATGGGACAATGCAATAGGTGCAGGCGTGGGAGCAACCATCTTGAATTTTTAATATGGGCCGACTTCGCTCAAAATTCTTAATCTCAAACTCTGGATAATTGTTTTTTTCTTCGACTAGTTGCTCCGGTAATTGCAAGGGATTGAAATTTAACAGATTATTCTTAGCTTGTTGCGCAATACAGGCAATTACATTATTGTGCTGAAAATCTTGAGGCTCGGCTGCGGCAGCACAGCCTGTAACAATTACTTTGCTTACAGGAAAATCACGCTCGAGTTTACGCACCATTTGCCTTGCATCACTAATGGCTTCAGCTGTAACTGCACAGCCTGAAAGTAAAAATAAATCAATATCTTTATCTTCAGAGGAAAAAATTTCCCTAGCTCCAAGACTTTGCCAATATTCTCTAATGGCTTGAGATTCATATTGGTTGACTTTACAACCATAAGTAATAATTTGAAATGTAAAACTCATATTATTTTATAACGATATTAAATGATTTTAGCCTTTCCATTAAACTTGAAGTGGCCTTTTTGATTTCCATGCCGGGATATAGGCTTGTAATAACATTTTTGCCAATAATGTGACGGCCATCATCTTTTAGCCTCACACCCCAAATATTGTGTAACATTACAGCCTTTCCTTGATATTGTCCTAAATAAAGTCCAATATGCCCGGGTAAATATAAAAATGTTTGAAAGGCAATTGCTTGGTTTAAAATAAGCCTTTCTTTTTCCTCTATACTTAGATTAGATAAGTCAATAATTTCACCTTCTCTTGATTGAGCCCAAGAATTTCTGGGCAACCAAATTCCAAAGGGAATAAATAAGTCCTTTAATGTGGACGAGCAATCTCTATGTCCATATAATCCGCCCCAGCCGTATAATTCACCAATAAGTTGATTAGCCAATTTTGCTATTTTTTCAGTTCTAAGTTCCAGTGGCCATAAATTTACATCGCCTTTTCCTAAACTTATTTTACTGATTTGTGTATTTGTTCCCTCATATTTATAAGGAATTGCCACAATATATTGCAAATTATTTTTGCTAACTAAGGGCAATATTGCACCAATTTTAGCCTTAATATTGATTAAATTATTCTTTATTATGCTTTTATCATTAATAATAGCCACAAAATTTGCTGTTTCATATAGTTTGACTATTTTTTCATCAACATATCCCACATCTTGAACATTAACCCAACCGGATAAATTGGAAACTTCTACAAAATACCATTGTTCATCTTGGGATTTGTGGAAAATTTTAAGCGGTGTTCCCAAGTGTAAGCTTGTATTTTGGAATGTGTCAAAAGGGAAACCTTGTCCGGCTTTGCTTGGTTCTGTGAAGTAAGGAGCACTTGTAGGAGCCAGACGTAAATTTGTATTTCTCACAGTAATTGCATTTTGCAACATGGTAGGGAAGGATTGATAAAAAGCATTTTCAATCAAAGCAGACAAATTTTTATCTGTCCATTTGCGCAGGTTTTCAGCATAGCCTCTTTCACTTTGGGCAGACAGTAAAACCTGTTGCAAATAATCAAAATTATTTTGATTTGGTCTTGTAAGCCTCCATGGTGCTAAAAATTTTTTCTTATAATTTTCTGCCCTCACTTCACTTTGAACTCTATCAATAATTAGGTTTTCAGCATTTTCAGGTAAAAAATAACTTGCATTTTGAGGTATTTGTTGCAAGTCAAGAATTTCTTGATTGGGATCATAGGCTTTATTTGAGCAAGCAAAAAGAAAAAGAGTAAGGCAGGGCAGTAATGCTAATCTTGCAAAATGTCTTATGGAAAACAGCATAAAAATTCTTTACTCCGGATAATAATCATCAAAAATAGGTAATTCATCATCTGAAAAATCAGGTGGTATATCAGAAGTAAAGTATTCAGCAGGGCTAAGAGCTTGCTCACTTTTATCTTCCTCAAAGTTTGGCAACATATCAAGTCTAAGCTCTTTGTCGTCCTCGGCCAATCGTCTGGCTAACCAAGTATAGCGCTTTCTGATTTTATTGTTTTTTACTCCCATTTGCAGAGCCTTGACTTGCCCCACCAAGACTACCATTTTTTTACCTCTGGTTACAGCGGTATAAATTAAATTTCTTTCAAGCATAATAAAGTGCTGCATGGAAATAGGAATAATTACAACAGGGTATTCACCGCCTTGGGATTTATGAATGGTAATGGCATAAGCCGGAACTATTTCGTCAAGTTCATCAAAGGAATATAAAATATTACGTTCGTCAAAACGTATACTAAGCTCCCTTTCTTCTGTATTTAGGTAGACAATTTGCCCCATGTCGCCATTAAATACGTCTTTGTCATAATTATTGCGGATTTGCATAACCTTATCATAAAGTTTAAAAATTTTATCTCCGCGCGTTATGGCTTCTGAGGAAGGATTTAGAGCCAGTTGTAATTGCTTGTTGAGATTTATAGTTCCTGTACTTCCCTTGGTTTGTGGGCAAAGAACTTGAATTTCATCACTTTTAAATCTAAACTTTTGTGGAATACGATCTTTGACTAAGTTTACTATTAAATCAGCCGCTTCTTCGCCATCATCTTGTTTAAAGAAAAAGAAATCGGTGTTTGTGCCTTGGCGAATAAGTGGATAATCACCCTTGTTAATTAAGTGAGCATTGCAAACAATATCACTTTCAGCAGCTTGCCTGTAAACTTCGATTAGTTCCACAATGGGCATAGAGCCTGAGGCCATAATGTCCCTAAGCACATTACCCGGCCCAACTGAAGGCAATTGATTTATATCACCCACAAAAATTAATGTTGCACCCATGGGTATGGCTTTGACTAGGTGAAACATCAACATTGTATCCATCATGGAGGCTTCATCAACAATTAAAAGCCCACAGGCCAGTGGATTATTTTCATTTTTGCCAAAACCCTCTTCTTTTGGATTGAATTCTAGAAGTCTATGTATGGTTTTAGCTTCACAGCCACTGGTTTCTGACATTCTTTTGGCCGCCCTCCCTGTAGGAGCAGCTAGCAATATTTTTGTTCCCACACTCTGGAAAACTTTAATGATGGAGTTTAAAATAGTGGTTTTACCTGTGCCGGGGCCACCGGTAAGCACCATGGCTTTGGATTTTGTGGCAGTAAAGACAGCATTTTTCTGTTCTTTGGCCAATTCTATATCCATTTTAGCTAGAACATCTTCCACACTTTTTTCTGCGTCTTGAAAATGTACCGAGCGTGGAGAACGCAATAATCTTTTGAGGTAAAAGGAAATTTTTGATTCATATTGATAATAAATGCTTAAGTAAACGCCTTGATGTTCACCAAGATCTTCTATTATAACACGATCTTCAGCCTCCAATGTATTTAAAGCTTGTTCCACATTTTCATAATCAATCTGTAATTTTCTACAAGTCAGCTCAATTAATTTGTCTTTTGGATAATATATGTGTCCATCATTACTAATTTCCATTAGGGTGTATAAAAGTCCGGCCTCGGCTCTAAGGGGACTATTGGCTTCAAATCCAATATTTAAGGCTAAAGTATCAGCAGTCAAAAAACCTATGCCAAAAATATCCATGGCTAAGCGGTAGGGATTTTCTTGCACAATGTGAAGGGCGTGTTTTTCATAGTGTTTATAAATTCTAAAAGCATAGGTTGCCCCAATGCCGTGGGATTGTAAAAAAACCATCAACTCCCTAATGCCTTGATGTTCAGCCCAAGAAGCTTTCACATCTTCAAAGCGTTTTTGGCCAAAGCGTGGAATGTCAAGCAAGCGTTCAGGTTCTTGATCTAAGATGGCAAAAGTATTCTTGCCAAAGGCTTGCACAATTTTTTCAGCCCATTTAGGCCCAATTCCTTTTATACATTTTGAGGCTAAAAAAAGTCTAATGCCTTCAACATTGGTTGGGCGCTCCTCAGTATAGCTTTCAATGGCAACTTGGCGTCCATATTTTTGATTATTGGTATAATGTCCTTTAACTCGAATAAAAGTACCGGCTTGCAAAGACTGGGTTGTGCCTACAAAGGTTTCTAAATCGTTTTTATTTTCAGGGCGCATTTTAAATATGGTATAGCCGTTTTCAGGATTGTTGAAAACAATACGCTCTACACTTCCACAAAATTCCATAGAATTTGTATCACTTAGCTTATGTTGTCTGTTTGACATTTACGGCTCCAAAGATATGCTATACACTAACACTTACTCAAGGGCTAAATCTATAACAAGATGTAAAAAAGCACAAATAAAATTAATTATACATAATCTTTTGAAATAATATAAAAATTATTGAAAATTTTAATTATAGACTTTTTTTGGTTTTGTGATAAATTGTTTTGTTGAGAGCTTTGCGTATGTTTTTCTGAACTTATACGCAGAACATCCTTTTATTTGTTGTAGTAATGTTGTGCTGAAATTTGGACTGTTTACACAGGCTAAATTTATTTTTTGAAAAAAACATATTGAAATTATAAGTAGGTTTTTATGTCAACACAAAGAATGGTTATTGCTCTAGCCGGGCTTGGAACTGTGGGAAGCGGAGTTGTGCAGTTATTAAATGATAATGTCGCTGAAATTGAACGCAGAACCGGAAAAAGTATTTTTTTGAAATATGTTGTGGAGCGTGATTCCAGCAAAGCTCACCTCATTCCTAAAACTGCCACCATGACTTCCAACCTTGATGATGTATTGAATGATGAAGAAGTTGAAGTAATTATTGAAGTGTTAGGCGGGCTTGATGTGCCTGAAAAATTAATTGAGCAGGCATTAAAAAAAGGAAAATCCATTGTGACTGCAAATAAGGCTCTTTTAGCTGAACGTGGAGAACATCTTTTTGCATTAGCCGAAGACAATAATCTAAGCCTTGCTTATGAAGCCAGTGTGGCCGGAGCCATTCCCATTGTGCAAACCTTAAAAGATAGTTTAGCCGGAAATCAAATAATCAGTGTAACCGGCATACTAAATGGCACAAGTAATTATATTTTATCAGAAATGGCTGATAAGAATTCACCCTTTGATGTGGCTCTAAAGTCAGCTCAAGAACTTGGTTTTGCCGAGGCAGATCCAACCCTTGATATTGACGGACAAGATGCTGCTCACAAATTAAAATTGATTATTCGTTTGGCTTGGGGAGTGCATTATCCCTATGAAGATTTGGACATTAAAGGCATACGCAATATGAATGCGCTGGATATTGGTTTTGCTAAAGAACTAGGTTATGCCATCAAGCTCATTGGCCATGCAGCCTGTGTTGAAGAGAAAATTCAAGCTAGTGTATCACCTTGCCTTGTTCCTTCAAAGGCCATGCTTGCCAGAGTTGAAGGGGCATTTAATGCAATTCATGTGCATGGAAATGCTGTTGGTTCTTTATTTTTGCACGGTTTAGGAGCAGGAAGTTTACCGACTGCCAGTGCAATTTTAGGCGATTTAATGTCACTTATGCGTGATACTTACGATAATACAGGCTATTATTCCAATAAATTACCCTTGGCAAAAATGTATGATTATAATGATTATCAAAGCCCATGGTATATTCGTTTTATGG
>CAYJHF010000046.1:0-1854 GCA_964369905.1 uncultured Mailhella sp.
TTTTTTTGCAGATTTTGAATTTAAAAAAAGATTTTGAAGCATCGGCTATCCAAAGCTGTAAGCAAAGGCGTCAGCTTTGCGTGCCGTAAAGTGAGCCACAATTCACTTGTGGCGTCCACAACGTGGCACTTGGAGGCAACGTGCCTTTGTAGAAAAAGTCAAAAATTGACTTTTTCAGCGTGGACTAATTAGTCTAAAGTGTAAGAAATTGGAACTTGTAAGCTAATAGCCCCACCTTTATAATTTGAAACTTGCATACCTAGGATTTTTTCTCCAAGTTTTTCTGTAGCATTGCTCAAGACCTTAGGGCTGTTGCCCTGTATTACAGTGGCTGAAATAACCTTGCCACTTTGATCAATTTTAACCAATAAATTTACAGTTCCTTCAGTTCCACTTCTTCTGGCTGCTTTTGGATATTTTTTATTTTTTTCAAGGGCATAAAGCACTTGGCCAAGAGCGTGCTGTCTACCTTGACGCTCCTCTTCAGCAGCAACTTGCACAGCCTTTACTTCTTCAGCTTGGTTATCAACTTCGGCAGTTTGAGCTACAGATTGAACAGGCTCAACAGGTTTAGGTTTTGGCTTTGGTTCAGGTTTAGGTTCAGGTTTAGGTTTAGGTTCAGGCTTAGGTTCAGGTTTTGGCTCAGGCTTTGGCTCAGGTTTAGGTTTAGGTTCAGGCTTTGGCTCGGGTGGAATAACTTTTGGTGGAATAGGTTCATCAATTTTAAATTCTGATTCTTCCGTAATAATTTTTTCTACTTTAGGTTTTTCAAAAAATGGATTTTCATATATAAACTCCATAATTAATCTTTGTTCACTTGCTCTTTGGGTTGCAATTAAAAGTTGATTTTCCGTTTGAAATAATAGCGCAAAACCAACCACAATAACTCCACACATGACAGCACGAGATATGTTATTGCTTTTTCGTAAAATAGCCTGTCCATATTTTGGAAATAGTAAATCATTCCTTAGGTTCGGTGCTAATAACAAAGCGTCCCTCCCTCTTGGACTTTGCAATATCAACAACCTTTACAAAGGACTGAAATGGAGCATCTTTATCCACAAAAATATTTAGTAAGCCATCTTTTGATTGAGTTAAAATAGCTGTAAGTTCATCAATATTAATTTCTTTATCCTCATAAAACAGAGTTCCCTCCTTGGTAATTGAAATTAAAATTTCCTCACCTTTTTCTTCAAGAACTTCTGCTTGCTCTGATTCAGGTAAGATTACTTCCAAAACAGGTTTGCTAAAAGTAGTTGTCATAATAAAGAAAATCAAGAGCATAAATATAACATCAATCAAAGGTGTTAAATCTATATTCAGCTCATCATCAACATTATTTGAAAATAAATCCATATAATCCCTACTAAGATTTAATTTTTGTTAAAAGTTTGTACAGCTTGATAACTATATTCAATGGCTTCAATATGAAATCCCTTAAAGTGCAAAAGAAGAAAATAATAGAGCATAAGCATTGGAATGGCTATGGAGAGTCCCATGGCTGTGGTCAATAGGGCTTCCCAAATTCCACCTGCCAAAACAACAGGATCAGGATGAGTATCACTTGCAATGGCCTGAAAAACTTCCACCATACCAAAAACAGTGCCAAGTAGCCCAAGCAGTGGAGCAATAATAGTTATAAGTCTTATCCAATAAAGATTTTTACTGATGGTTTCAAAATTTCTATGAAATAAGTAAGCTACTTCTGCTCTTATATCGGAGGAATGGTTGCAATGATTTGTTGTTACATCACAAACAATAGCTAAAAGAGGATTGTCTCCACTGTAAGTTTTGTTTTCATCATTTCTATTTAGAAATTGCTTAAAATCTCTCTTAAAATTTTTTTTGACCAAA
>CAYJHF010000046.1:1864-14835 GCA_964369905.1 uncultured Mailhella sp.
TTAGAATTAAACCGGCAGGTCCGATTTGTCCGTATAGTTTATATAATCCTTCCACTGCTCCCCCATAAAAATAAAAAAATAATGAAATATAATTTCATTTAGTCTTTCAATGAGCTTTATAAAATTTTTAATTATGAAAGTCAATTTTATTTTTTTTTAAAATTTTTTGTTAAGTTTTATAAAATTTATGAAAATTTTATTGCAATATATTTTTAATAACCATTTAAAATTAAATGAAAATATAAATATTTTATACTTTAAATAATAATAAATCAAAATGAATTTAAATTTCATTGACAATAAAATAATTATTAATTAGCTTGTCTTTATGTCAACTTTAAAGGTGTAAATAATGCAAACAGAAAAAAATAAAAATAAGGTAAACGATCCCCATGAACAATCAAAACTTGGGCATGGTCTTTCTGCTGACGGCCCTATAAGTCAATACTTTGCTAAGGAAGATGTTGATCCGCTAACTCATGCTTTTGGCGGCAAGATTGCTGTCCACCCTGGTCTTGGAGGAAATGCAGTTGCAGAAGATGAAATAAATACTTATGCGGAAAAATTATCCCATGAGACAAGAAATGGAAAAACAGTGGCCTATATTCATGTGCCTTTTTGTGAAACCCATTGCCTTTACTGTGGATTTTATAATAAACCTTTTAGCAAAGATTTTAGTCATCACTATACAGATTCCTTACTGGCTGAATTTGAATTATGGAAAGACAGAGCAATTTATAATAGCTCGCCAATTCATGCCGTTTATTTTGGTGGGGGAACACCAACTTCATTAACTGCAGAAGATTTGGGAAGAATTTTAAAAGCCGTAAAAGAGCATCTTTATTTGGCTAATGATTGTGAAATCACCATTGAAGGACGCTTACACAACTTTGGCCAAGATAAAATTGAAGCCTGTCTTGAGGGCGGAGCCAACCGCTTTTCCATTGGAGTGCAAACATTTGACACAGAAATTCGCAAGCTCATGGGGCGTATTGCTGATCAAGAAACTGCTTGTAAACATCTTGAAGTATTACAATCTTATAATCAGGCAGCGGTAATAATAGATTTAATTTATGGTTTTCCAAAGCAAACAATGGATAAATGGCTAAATGATATTAAAATTGCTCAATCTTTAAATCTAGATGGGGCTGATTGCTATCAACTAAACGTTTATGGCATGACCCCCCTTGGAAAAGCCATAAATGAAGGTAAGATTGAACCAAGCGCCGACTTTCCAACTCAAGCCAAAATGTTTGAAGCATCAGTTATGGCCATGCAAGGAGAATTTTATCGTCGTCTTTCCATGAGTCACTGGGCCAGAACCACTAGAGAACGTAATCTTTACAATCTTTACACTAAAGGAGTAGCAAGCGGTCTTGCTTTTGGTCCTGGTGCTGGCGGTGCTTTACAAGATAATTTTATTATAAATCAGCCTAATGTGGAGAAATGGATTGATTTAATTAAAAATAAAATAAAGCCAATAATGGGTATTCAAAGATATTCAAAATATCAAAAAATGTATAGGCGCATTGCTGAAAATATGGAGCAGGGACGTCTTGATTTTGGAGCAATCCATAAAGAATTTGTCCTTGACATTTATAGCTTTGTTGCACCGATTGTTGAGCAATGGGAAAAGGTAGGACTTGTAAATTACAAGGATCAAAAAATGGTATTAACTTTAGCCGGGCAATTTTGGCAGGTAAATCTGTCACAAATTATTTTGCATAGAATTAAAAGCTGTTTGGAAAAATAATTTCCAAGGGGCTGTGGTTGCTAATAGTTTACTTATTGGCATTTTAGTAGAACCTAATAAGAATAGGTTAGTTTAGCTTAGTTCAGGAGGACAAATTGAGTAATTTATTAAAGTATGTGGTAACGGCTTTTGCTGTTGGGGCAATAATTAGCCCAAATTTGGTTATGGCCGAAGAAACTAAAACCGAAGGGGTAATTGTAAGTGCCACAAGGGTTGAGCGAGAACTAATGGACGTTCCCATGTCCGTAAGTGTAGTAACTGCCGAGGATATAAAAAGAAATCCTTCCACCAGTATTGCTGAATTATTAAGAGATATTCCAGGGGTTACAATAACAAACAATACAGGGCTTAAACGTATTGAAATTCGTGGGGAAGACACTTTTAGAACCTTGGTTTTGATTGATGGGCAAAAATTGTCAGAACAAAAATCCATGGACGGAACACTGATTTTAGTCGATCCGGCCAGTGTTGAAAGGGTAGAAGTAATTAAGGGCCCTGCCTCTGTGCTCTATGGTTCCGATGCCATTGGTGGAGTAATCAATATTATTACCAAGAAAAACCCTGATAAAGTTATTCAAGGAACTGCAAGCTTTGGCTATTATGGTGAAAATGATGGTTTAACCGAAAGCCTAAGCCTTTATGGTGCTAAAAATGGTTGGAACTATAGTTTACTTGCTTCAAATGCTGACTTTAATGACACGAAAACAGTTTTTGGCACAAAGCCAAACAGTGAATCTGCAAACACTGATTTTCGTGGCAGTTTGAGCTATGATTTTAATGAGAAAATTTCAGCCGGAGTTTCCGCCAGTTACTATACAAGCGAAAACCATGGAACAGGTGAAGAGGTTGTTGATGATAATTATATTGATCCCACAACCTTTACGGACGTTAATAGCTGGGATATGAAAAAAGCAAGTGCATTTTTTGAAGCTAAAAACATTAATGATTTTTTAGCTAGAGTTAGAATTGATGCTTGGTATCAAGAAACCTATAAAAACTTTGTAAACGATTTCAATTTTACATCAATGAGTTATCATTTCATTGGAGAAGTTGAAAACACCTTAGATACTTTAGGCGCTTCCATTCAAACTGACTGGCTTCTTGGCGATAACCACTATCTTATTGCAGGCTATGAATTTTATCGTGATAGCTTAGACGCTAATGATAGATATAATGCTACAGGATTTGCTCCTTTTCCGCCCACTCCCGGCCCAACCAGCGGTGCTGATACAGTAAAATCTGACAGTAGCCAAACAAATCACGCATTTTATTTGGCCATGGAAAGCACCTTACCTGCTGATTTTATTCTAACTTATGGTATGCGTTATACATTTGTGCAAACAGATTTAGACAGTTTTAACAGGGTTGGCACAAGATTGCCTGTGCCTGGTTTTACTCCTGTACCCAGTGGAAAAAGCTATTCTGATTCAGAAAATAACTCCCGTCCTGTATTTAATGTGGGTTTAGTTTGGGAAGGTATTGAGAATTTAGCCTTAAGAGCAAGCTGGTCACAAGGCTTCAGAGTTCCACTACTCACAGAAAAATTCGTGGATAGTGGCATGATGGGGGTAACAATCTATGGTAATCCTGATCTAAAACCTGAAACCTCTGATAACTTTGAAATTGGAGCACGCTACAACTATAAAGGTTTTACCTCTGATCTTGCAGCCTTCTATTCCGTGGCTGATGATTATATCAATACAGTTGATATAAGTTCAAGCGAAATGACAAGGGAAAATATTGCCAAAGCTAAAACCTATGGCCTTGAAGCTGTTTTACGCTATGACTTTGAAAATGGCTTTTCACCTTATGTAAATGCCACCTTAATGCGCCGTGAGTTTGATGATGGAGATGCTAAAACCTATGACACAGGAACTCCATTACTTCAAGGTAGAGCCGGTGTAATGTATTACAAATCAGGTCTTTATAATGATGTGCTCGATATTAATGTAAATGCTTATGTAAGCGGTCAAACAGGTTGTGAGGAAGGAGATACTCATTATGATGGTTTTGCTACTCTAAACTTAGGTTTTGGGGCTGATATGGGCAAAGAAAAAAATTGGAATGTTCAAGTTGAGCTTTTAAACCTGCTAAACAAAAGATATTATTTAAATGACGATGGGTATGAGTCTTCTCCTGAAGCCGGTATTCATGCCAATGTAAAACTAAGTTATACATTCTAAACCAAGCAATCCCAATTTTGAGCTAAAACTTAAAATTGGGATTGTTTTTAATCATTTTATTAAATTATTTGAGATAAAAATGTTTGCCAAAATAAAACAAAATTTAAAATATAATCAATTTTTTGATTGGACAGTTCAAGATTTAGTTGTAATAGGAGTTTTTAGTGCGGCTGCCAAAATATCTACCATATTGGTTACTATTATGGGCGGTGGACCAAATCCCATTGGCTTTATGGCTAAAAATCTGATTTATACAACTATGTTGGTTATTATGCTCTACAGGGTTAGAAAGGGCGGAACTTTATTGTTATTTGTCTGTATTAATTTGATAATTAGTATGCTTTTGCTTGGAGGCAGTGTAACTTTAATTCCCACAGCCTTTGGAGCAGCCATTTTGGCAGAACTTTTGGTGTTTAGCGCAGGTGGAATAAAAAAACGCTGGGGACCTGTTTTAGCCATTGGGGCTTATGATTTACTCTCAAAAATTTTTTCCGTGGGGGTTTCTTGGCTTTATGCCAGAGAAAATCCGGCTATGATTATGGCAGTTATTCCCATTGTGGCCATTGGCTATATTGGTTCCATTGCCGGACTATTCACAGGCACAAAATCGGTTAAGGAGCTTGAACATGCAGGCATTATTAGATAAAAGCCAAACTCCGGATGGAGGTTTTTTAGAAAAAAGCAGTACTTTGGCTAAAATAGCAATTAGTTTTTTGGCTTCGATTATAACTATTGTGCTTAGCAGTCCTGAGGGGCTTGGTTTTCTACTCTTAGCCTCCTTTTGCTATGCTTTTATGGTTCCAAAATTAAAATATTTATTATATGCTTATCTAGCTATCATGATTATGTTTGTCATAGCCAATTTCTTTGGTTATTTGATGACCTTTATTTTGCCAATTCCCTTTAATACAGCAGGTATTCTTGTTCCATTTTTAAGGCTAATGGTTATGTTAAATGTAGTGCTACCCTTAGCATTTAGTACAAGAATTCAAAATATTTTAACTTCTTTAAAATCCTTACATTTACCATTTATTATTTATTTACCTGCTGCGGTGATGATTAGATTTATTCCCACATTTTTGCATGATATTAAGCAGGTGGCAGAAACATTAAAAATTAGAGGCTATAAACTTAGTGTTCTTGAAACCATGCTTCATCCCATGACTATGATTAGATTTTTGTTTACTCCTTTAGTTTTTCGTTCTTTGCGAACTTCCGAAGAGCTTGGCATTGCAGGGGAGCTCAAAGGTATGAATCCTAAAACTGTAATGACAAAATATAAAACAGAAAAATGGGATAAATATGACAGTTTATTAATGCTACTTACCGCTCTTGTAATGGTGCTTGCTGTGATAATTGAAGTTTATCTTGGTTCAGAAGGTGGAGGACATAGATAATGATTAAATTTGACAATGTTACATATTATTATGCCCACCAAGAAAATCCGGCTGTAAAAAATATTGACTTGGAAATTGCCCCGGGCAAAATTGTGCTTTGCACAGGTGCAAGTGGCTGTGGTAAAACCACACTAATGCGTCTGGCCAATGGACTTGCACCCCATCACTATAAGGGCAAACTTGAGGGTGATGTAAATATTTTTGCAACAAATACTAAAGATAGTCATATTAATGATTTATCCCTATTGGTTGGAACATTATTTCAAGATCCGGAGCAACAATTTTTTGCATTAACCGTTAATGATGAAATTGCCTTTGGGCATGAATGCCGTGCGGTAAAAGCCAGTTTAATTGAAGAAAGAATTGATAAAGCCCTTGAAAACTTCTCCATTAGCCATATTAAAAATTCCTCCATTCATGAACTATCTGAGGGGCAAAAGCAAAAAGTAGGTTTAGCAAGCCTTTATTCACAAAATCTGAAAGCTTTAATTTTAGATGAACCTACAGCAAACTTAGATCCTGAATCAACCCTTGATTTAGCTCAAAAATTGGTAGAACTAAGAGCAGAAGGTATGGCTATTTTTGTGGTTGATCATCGCCTTTACTGGCTTGAAAATATTGCTGATGAAGTTATTGTAATGAGTCAAGGAGAAATTAAAGAGAGAGGTGATTTCTCCATTCTCTATAATGATGAGCTTAGAAAAAAATATGGACTTAGAGAAGCAAGTATTGTAGACAAAAGAAATTCTTTGCCCTTAGCTAATGATGAAAATTCCAATAAAGAGGGACTTTATATTTCGAGCCTTAGTTTTGGTTATAAGGGTAAGGATTTGATTTTTAATAATAACAATACTTATTTATCTAATGGAATAACAGCATTAATCGGAGATAATGGGACAGGTAAAACCACCTTGGCCAGAATTATAACCGGTTTGAATAAGGCACAAAGCGGTGAGTTTTATTTAAATGGAAATAAAACAGAACAAAAGGACTTAATCAAATATATTGGGATCGTATTGCAAAATGCTGATCATCAATTGCAAATGCGAACAGTTTTGGAAGAAATTCAAACTTGTTTTATTTTGGCAGATAAATTTAATAGTAAAAAAAGAACAGGGTTTAAACGTAAAGCTGAATTTTTTACAGAAAAATCCATGGAACTACTGGCCAAGCTTGGCTTAGAAAGTTTAGCCCATCGCCACCCTCAATCCCTTTCGGGTGGCGAAAAACAAAGACTTATTATTGCTTCAGCTTTGGCAAAAAATCCGGCAGTTTTAATTTTGGACGAACCAACCAGTGGACTTGACGGGTTAAATATGCTTAGAATAAAAACAGCTTTGGAAGAATTTTCTAAGCTTGGTACTTCAATTTTAGTAATAACCCATGATTTGGAATTAATTGCCAAGTCATGTCAATATGGCATAAAATTGCCTTTATAATCAGGGAGTTTAAAATGGAAAACAATAAAAAAGAAGAAATTGCCAATTACTTAAAAGAGCATAAACCCATGATGCTTGGACAAATAGCCAAGGAATTTTCCTTAAGCGAATTTGATACAGCTAAGAATTTACCCACAGAAATGATTAGCTTTGCAGGTAAAGATGATTTTGAAGAAATTTGGAATGAACTTGTAGGGTGGGAGCGCTGCACTTTTATTGTGCAAGCCCTAGGCTCTGTTTTTGAGATTTGTGGTAAGCTAAATAAAGGAGCTCACGGGCGTGGCTATTTTAATTTGCATGGCGCAGAAGCATTAAATGGGCATTTAAAGGTTGATGATCTGGCCGGAATTGGTTTTATGTCCATGCCCTTTATGGGACTTGAAAGCCACTCTGTTTTATTTTTTAATGAGGCGGGTGAAGTAAAGTTTTCTGTTTATGTGGGACGTGAAAATAAAGTATTAATTCCTGAGGCTAGAACCTCATTTTTATCCTTACAAGCAAAATATGCGGAGTAATATTATGAAATCATTAGTTATATACTCTTCAAAAACAGGTAATACCAAGATGGTTGCTGAAGCCATAGCTGAAGTTTTGCCAAATGTCACATTAAGTGCTGTGGAAAATGCCCCTGATTATGTTGATTATGACGTAATTGCCATTGGCTTTTGGGTGGATAAAGGTATGCCAAACAAAGAAATTATTGAATATTGCAAGACCGTAAATAATAAAAATGTTTTTCTTTTCGGAACTCTCGGTGCTTACCCTGACTCTGACCATGGCAAGGAATGTATGGCCAAATCAGAAGCTTTGTTAAATGAAGAAGGACAAAATAATCAAGTCTTAGGTTCTTTTCTCTGTATGGGAAAAGTTGATCCAAAAATTTTGGAAATGATGGCTAAAATGCGCGAAGCACAAAAGCACCACCCTATGACTGAAGAAAGAAAAAATCGCATTGAGGAAGCTAAAAAACACCCCAATGAGGAAGATTTAACCAATGCAAAAAACTTTGCCCTTGCTTGTTTAGAAAAAATGAAATAAAAAATTTGGGGAGAAATTTAATTTAAATTACTTTAAAGATAACCAAAAAAACATAGTTAATTTTTAAAATTTTCCCCTTATAGATTTGGATTGGTAGAAATTTAATCACAATGGCAAAAGCATTACCACAGAAAATTTCAGATTTACCCAGCATTAAAGAATTACTGGTTTTCAGTATTCCGCAATTTGCCTTGATGCTTTGCCATTTATGTATTTCTTTCACAGATATATGGGTAAGTTCAAAGCTTGGAAATTCAGTTCAGGCAGGGCTTGGCATTGTAGCACAATATTATATGATGCTTATGCTAATTATTTCTTTTTCCGGCAATGGTTTTTCTTCAAGTATAGCTCAATCTTTGGGAGCAAAAAAGTATAGAAGAGCAAAATATTATTTGCTTAGTATGCTTTTTATTTGTTTTTTCTTTGGCATTTTTGTGTCCTTTACCTCCATTGCACTTCTTGAATACACCCCATTGATCCAAGTAAATGATCATGAAGTTTTGCAAATAGTTAGGACATTTTTATTGGCATACTGTATTAATTTACCTTTTTATTATATTATGGTAATGATAAATAGTAGTTTGAGGGCCTATAAATATACAAAAGTTCCTTTCAAAACCATTGCCTTAGTTTGTATTGTAAATTTTATTTCCAGTCTTGGTTTTGGGCTTGGAATGTTTGGCTTACCAAATTACGGATATTATGGCGTTGCCTACTCCACAACATTATCCGGTATAGTTGGTTGTTTATATAATTGTTGGAATTTATATAAACTTGAACTTATTACCTTCAATACTTTTCCTAACAAAAAATGGCTAACACAAGCCTTGCCTTATGTGTTTAAAATTGGCTTACCGGCCGGCATAAGTGCAATTGTTTCTCAATCAGGAAGTTTTATAATTATGTTAATAATTTTAACTTTGCCTATAAATACAGGCAATATAATAGCAGGCATGACCATTGGCTCACGCTTACAGAGTATTGTTTTGTTTATTATGGGGGCAATTTCCATCTCTCTTGGGATTTTGGTTGGGCATCTTATGGGGGCAAGAAATTTTGAATATATAGCCAAATTTGGCAAAAAGTTATTAAAACTTAGTTTCCTAGCAGGTTTATTCTTTGCTACTCTTTTATTTATATTTAGCGATGTTTTAACACAAATCTTTAGTGCAGATGAAATTATTGCAACTGAAGCCAAATTTTACCTAAACTTTGCCTGTCTAATGCTCCCTTTTATGTGTGCAAACTCTGTAATTGGAGGAATTTTTTCCGGCACAGGAGCAAATAAACTTGGTGCTTATGTGAATGTTTGCCTTATTTGGTTGATTAACATTCCATTGTCTTATACGCTAGCAAAAACATTAAATTATGGAATTATAGCAATTTATAGTGTGAGCTTGCTAGTTTCTATTTTATCATTTTTCTTTTTAACCTTACTTTTTTGGCAAAATAAATGGCAAAAATATGGCTTGATAAAGGTGGCAAAACATATAAGATAAATTTATAACAATTTATTGTAAATCAATTGTTATAGTGAGATAGGAATGAATTTAATCAGTAAACTACAACCTCTTATTATTATATGTTCTGCCGTACTAGGGCTAGTTATTGGAACATTTATTCCTAATATTCCCATAAGCCTTGTGGAAGTTTTTTTAATTTTATTACTTTTTATATTATTTTTATCCATTGATATGAAACAATTAAAAATGGCTGCTTTAAATATAAAATATACTCTTTCAAGTTTATTTATAAATTTTATAATTACTCCTATTATAGCTTATTTACTCGGAATAATTTTTTTTGAGAATGTAATAGAAATTCGCATTGGTCTGTTAATGCTCTTGGTAACACCTTGTACAGATTGGTATTTGGTATTTACAAAATTGAGTAAGGGCAATATGGAAATTAATATGTCCATATTACCTCTAAATTTAATTTTACAAGTGGCTTTATTACCAATATATATTTTATTTTTCTTTGGTAGTGAAGTTAAAATAAAACCAGAAATGATTTTGTTCAGCATTTGAATTGTATTAATATTTCCCTTTATCTTAGCAATGATAGTAAGAGAGATTATAAAAAATAATAAAGAAATTAAAAATTTTTTATCAAATAAAAGTGATGAATTGCAATTATTTTTCCTTTGTTTAGCCATAATTATAATGTTTGCAGCAGAGGAGCAAGATTTATTGGCAAATTATTTATTATTCCTAAAATTATTTATTCCTTTGATTTGCTTTTTTATTATAACTTTTTTTGTGGCAAGAATAATTGGAAAAAAACTTGGTTTTAAACAAGATGAACTTATTTCTTTACATTTTACAACCTTGGCCAGAAACTCACCCTTGGCTTTGGCAATTGCTGTTTCAGCTTTCCAAACACAACCACTTATTTTGCTAGTTCTGATAATAGGCCCTTTAATGGAATTACCTATTCTTTCTATTATATCAGGAATATTGAGAAAACAAAATATATAGTAAAAACATTACTCTTCAAAAAATTTGCATAATCATTTTTATAGTAAAGCTTTACAATGGAATTAAAATTTTAAAAAATGTATTGTGCAGAGCTTTCAGAAAATGCAAATTTCAAAATAACCTAGTCCACGCTGAAAAACACAATTTTTGTGTTTTTCAACATCGACTAACCTAATGTTTACTGCTTGTTATTGAAATCAGATTTCACTTTCTATAAAATATTTAAAAAGTATTACTCTAGTTTTTTATAAATTTTACTTTGTATAATTCAAGATAGTTATATATAAATTATTAATAATAGTAATGATTACTATTGACAATTAATTTATTTTTCTATAGTTTTCTTGAGTGCGTATTTATTTTAAATTTTAATAAATATTACAAATTAATTTAATTAGGAGATTATTATGTCATTAATCAACAAAGAAATCAGCGATTTTAAAGCTCAGGCTTTTCACGGCAATAATTTTAAAGAAATAAGCAAAAAAGATGTGCTTGGAAAATGGGCTGTATTTTTCTTTTATCCAGCAGACTTTACATTTGTTTGCCCAACTGAACTAGAAGATTTAGCCAATAAATATGAAGAATTTAAGGCCATTGATTGTGAAATTTACGCTGTCTCTTGTGACACACATTTTGTGCATAAAGCATGGCACGACACATCAGATAGAATTAAAAAAATTAATTATCCCATGATTGCTGATCCAACCCACGCCCTTGCTCTTGACTTCCAAGTTTATATTGAAGCAGCCGGTATTTCTGAGCGTGGAACATTTATCGTAAACCCAGAAGGGAAAATAGTTGCCTATGAAGTTTTGGCTGGTAATATTGGACGTAATGCCGATGAACTTTTACGTCGTGTTCAAGCAAGCCAATTTGTTGCCAAGCATGGTGATGAAGTTTGCCCAGCTAAATGGAAACCGGGTGCAGAAACCCTTAAGCCAAGTCTTGATTTGGTTGGACAATTATAATTATGAATACCAAGCTAGATAACCTTTATGATGTAGTCATCATAGGTGGTGGTCCTGCCGGTTTGACAGCTGCCCTATACCTTGCCAGAGCAAGGTATAGGGTGTTGGTTGTTGAAAAAGAACATTTTGGCGGACAAATAACCATTACCTCAGAAGTTGTAAATTATCCTGGTGTTGAACGGGCTTCAGGTGAAGAGCTTACTAAAATAATGCAAAAGCAAGCTGAAAGCTTTGGAGCTGAATTTCTAGTTTCAGAAGTTCAAGCACTGGAACTTAATGAAGATATTAAAGTAGTCAAAACAAGTACTGGTGATATAGTTTGTTTGGCTGTATTGCTTGCAACTGGAGCAAGCCCACGCAAGCTAGGCTTTAAAGGTGAAGAGGAATTTCGCGGACGCGGTGTGGCTTATTGTGCCACTTGTGACGGTGAATTCTTTACCGGTAAAGATGTTTTTGTAATTGGTGGTGGTTTTGCTGCAGCTGAAGAAAGTGTTTTTCTCACAAAATACGCAAAAAATGTGACAATTCTTATTCGTGATAATGATTTTACAGCTCCGCCTTCTGTTTGTGAGCACGCCATTAATCATGAAAAAATTACCATACACAGAAATACAGTGCTTGAAGCAGTTACAGGTGATAATGTATTAAGAACTTTACGCTATAAAAATACTATAACTGATGAAGTTGTTGAATACAAAGCAGAAAATAATACCACTTTTGGGGTTTTTGTTTTTGCAGGTTATGAACCGGCAACCAAGCTTGTTAAAGGTTTAGCAGAATGTGATCAAGCAGGTTATATTGTTACGGATAATTCTCAGCAAACTTCAGTTGTGGGACTATATGCGGCAGGAGATGTATGTATTAAGCCATTAAGACAAGTGGTTACTGCGGTAGGGCAGGCGGCTCTAGCTGCCACTGAGATGGAAAAATATTTGTGCAAAATGCAGGAAAAATTAAACGTTTACCCTAAGCAAGTCAATGTCAGCAAGGTAGAAAAAAAAGAAGTTGATGAAGAGCTAAAAGCTAAGGAAACGGGCCAAAGAAATGTTTTATTTACAGAAGATATGCTAAGCCAATTGCATACAGTTTTTGAGAGAATGACATCTTCTTTGCAACTAAAGCTTTATTTGAATGCTGAACCTGTTTCTAAAGAATTGGAAGGTTATATTAAAGAATTAACTTCTTTAACTGAAAAACTAAGCTATGAAATTATAGAAGACATAGAAAATCAGGACGCACCTTGCGTCAAAATATATAAAGCTGATGATAGTTTTAGCGGACTTTCCTTTCACGGAGTGCCAGGTGGACATGAATTTAGTTCCTTTGTGCTTGCACTATATAATGCCGCAGGCCCAGGACAACCCATTGATGAAGCCATTAAAAATAGAATTGAAAATCTTGATGCTCTTGACATAAAAGTCTTAGTTTCTCTTTCTTGCACCCTATGCCCCGAACTTGTGGTTGCAGCCCAAAGAATTGCTTCGCTAAACCCAAAAGTTAATACAAGTGTTTATGATCTAACTCATTTTCCCTCTTTACGAGATAAATATAATGTAATGAGTGTTCCATGCTTAGTCATTGGAAATGAAATAAGTTTTGGTAAGAAAAATATTGGCCAATTACTTGACTATATAAATAGTCAATGCTGAAAAATGTGATAACATATTGTTAATAAAAGTAAAGTTAGCAAAAAGAACACAAAAAATCTGC
>CAYJHF010000047.1:0-12653 GCA_964369905.1 uncultured Mailhella sp.
TGGATTTGATAAAAAAGCCAACGAGAAAATTGCCGTTTATGACCTTGGTGGGGGAACATTTGATATTTCAATTCTAGAAGTTGGCGATAATGTTGTGGAAGTTAGAGCCACCAATGGCGATACTTTCCTTGGCGGTGAAGACTTTGACCAAAGAATAATCGAACACTTAGTAAATGAATTTAAATCTTCAAACGGTATTGATTTATCACAAGATCGCATGGCCTTACAAAGACTTAAAGAAGAAGCTGAAAAAGCCAAAAAAGAACTTTCCACAGCCATGGAAACTGAAATAAACTTACCCTTTATTACAGCCGATCAAAATGGCCCAAAACACTTGCTTATGAAGCTAACTAGGTCTAAACTTGAGCAATTGGTTAGCGATTTAGTGGCTAAAACCATTGAACCTTGCAAAAAAGCCTTGGCTGATGCAGGAGTTAACGCCAAAGAGATTGATGAAGTTATTTTAGTTGGCGGTATGACAAGAATGCCACTAGTTCAACAAAAAGTTGGTGAATTCTTTGGTAAAGAGCCAAATCGCTCCATGAATCCCGATGAAGTTGTAGCCATGGGCGCTGCCATTCAAGGCGGTATTTTGGCAGGTGATGTTACAGATGTGCTCTTACTTGACGTAACTCCACTTTCCTTAGGCATTGAAACCATGGGTGGAGTATTTACTAAACTTATTGAAAGAAATACCACCATTCCAACTCGCAAAAGTCAAACCTTTACCACAGCTTCCGATAATCAACCAAGCGTTTCTATTCACGTTATGCAAGGTGAACGTCCCATGGCCGGCGATAATATGACTTTAGCCAGATTTGATCTAACAGGAATTCCACCTGCTCCACGCGGAATGCCACAAATTGAAGTTTCTTTTGACATTGACGCAAACGGCATTGTAAATGTTTCTGCCAAAGACATGGGAACAGGTAAGGAACAATCCATTAAGATTACAGCCTCTTCCGGCCTTTCTGAGCAAGAAATTCAAAACCTCGTCAATGAGGCAGAAGTTCATGCCACAGAAGACAAAAAGAAACAAGAGCTTATCGAAGCCAAAAACCAAGCGGATAGCTTAATTTATGGAACAGAAAAATCCATTAGCGATCTTGGAGATAAGCTTGAGGCTGAACTAAAAGCTGATATTGAAGCTAAAATTGCCGACTTAAAAGTAAAAATGGAAGGCGAGGACGTGGAAGCTATTAAAACTGCCAGTGATGAACTGGCCAAAGCTTCACACAAACTGGCTGAACAACTTTATGCCCAAACTCAAGATCCCAACGCAGCAGGAGCAGGAGCTGGTTGCGCCGGTGGAGGTTGCGGAAGTGGCGCTACAGGGCAAAAACCGGACGAAGACGTAATGGACGCCGATTTCACCGAAGTGAAATAGACTGTAAAAAGTATTAATTTTATTTTCTTGGGGGAAAACTTTTTTGAAAAAAAGTTTTCCCCCAAACCCCCTATCCAAAAACTTTTAATAATCCTTACCTATGATTTTGCTGATTTGAAAAATCAGCTTTTTTTTTGCTTTTTTTTGAGAAGCTTTGCTATAAAAAATAATTTTCAGCAGAGGATAATCCTCAGCTTTGCGTGCCGTAAAGTGAGCTACAATTCACTTGTGGCGTCCACAACGTGGCACTTGGAGGCAACGTGCCTTCGTGAATAAATTGTGCAGAGTTATTAAATTGTGACAAGTTTGCACCATATTTTGCTCAAAAAAAAAGGGTACATAAGTACCCTTTTTATATAAAATCAGAATAAAATTCTATTCTTCATCTTCTTTTTTGAACACAGCAAAAGCATCAGCCATGGAACCAAGGTTGGCTTCACCGGCGGAATATTCTTTTGGTTTGCGACGTTCTTCATCTTCTTTCATTTGCTTGATGGAAAGACCAAGTCTGCGTTCATCAGCACTAACATGAATGATTTTTGCTTGAATTTGATCGTTTTCCTTAAAAGCTTCGGAAGGATTTTTAATCTTTTTACCAAGTTCAGTAACGTGGATAAGTCCTTCAATTCCTTCTTCAACTTCAACAAATAGTCCAAAATCAGTCACATTGGTAATTAGGCCTGTAACAATATTTCCCACTGGGTAACGGCTAGGCACGCTACTCCATGGATCATCAGCTAGTTGCTTCATGCCAAGAGTGAACTTTTCATTTTCTTGATCTACTGTTAAAACCTTAGCTTGTACTGTGTCACCAACTTTGAACATTTCACTTGGGTGGCGTAATTTCTTAGTCCAAGAAATATCTG
Organism: uncultured Mailhella sp.; assembly: GCA_964369905.1. GTDB lineage: Bacteria > Desulfobacterota > Desulfovibrionia > Desulfovibrionales > Desulfovibrionaceae > Taurinivorans. Next base: position 2,254 of record CAYJHF010000047.1, read on the forward strand.
AAACGTGGATTAATCCATCAATTCCATCTTCAATTCCAATGAACATACCAAATTCTGTAATGTTTTTAATAACGCCTTCAAGCACTGTTCCCTCTGGGAAACGCTCACCAACCAATTCCCATGGATTTGGTTTAATTTGTTTCATGCCAAGAGAAATGCGTTTTTTATCACTGTCAACACCAAGGATTACTACTTCTACTTCATCTCCGGCTTTTACCATTTGGCTTGGGTGGCGAAGTTTACGAGTCCAAGACATTTCAGAAATATGAACCAAACCTTCAACACCTGTTTCAAGTTCAATAAATACACCATAGTCAACCAAGTTTGTAACTTTTCCGCTGTGGCGTGAACCTTCTGGGAAACGTCCGGTTATATCTTGCCAAGGATCATTGATCAATTGCTTTAAGCCAAGAGAAACTTTTTGTGTATCTTTATCAAATGAAAGAACTTTTAGCTCGATTTCTTGGCCATGTTCTATCATTTCTTTGGGGTGGCGAATACGCTTCCAGCTCATATCCGTAATGTGCAATAGTCCATCAAGTCCGCCTAAATCAATGAATACACCATATTCAGTAATATTTTTTACTCTACCTGTAACAAGTTGTCCCTCGTCAAGGGTAATAAGCAAAGCACTACGCTTACTGTTGCGATCTTCTTCAAGTAATACACGGCGTGAAACAATAATATTGCTTCTGCGACGGTTAATTTTTAAGATACGGAATTCATAATCCTTATCCACTAAGGCGTCCATGTCAGGAACAGGGCGTAAATCCACATGAGAGCCGGGTAAAAATGCTTCAATACCGCCTAAATCAACAGTATATCCGCCTTTTATACGACGGGTTATCATTCCGGTTATAATGCCACCCTTTTCAAGCACTTCTTCCAGTTGGTCGAAAAGTTGCATTCTTTTAGCTTTCTCAAAAGAAAGTTTAACCGTTCCGTCCCCATCATTTTTACGCTCAACAAAAACATCAATGTTATCACCAATGTTTGCATTGATATTACCCTGTGCATCACGGAACTCTTCAGCGGGAATTTGTCCTTCGGACTTTGCACCCACATCAACAATGACGTTTTCATTTTCAATTGCTACAATTTTACCTTTAACAATTGAACCTTCGTCAAAATCAGTTGTTTCATTGCCAAAATAGTCCCCTAGTAAGTCTGCAAAATTCTCTTCTGCACCGAGTAAATTTTCATTGTTATCATGGTCAGTTACCATAAAGCCCTCCAAGCCTCAAACAAAATTTCCTGTCTTTATAAAAAACAGGTATTCCTACTTATCAGACATTTTTTAAAAACACAAGCTTTAATTAAAAAAAATTAAATTTTTTCGGAAAATTTACGAACTTAGCTCTTATAAATCATGGGCAGTGTAGTATGGCAGGCATCAATATGCAAAAATAACAAATGATTAATCTATTGACATAACAGGTGAAAATTATTTACAATGCTCTTAAAAAGGAGCTATATTATGAAAAAAATGTTTTTGTTTGTTCTTCTTAGTTTTTTTCTTTCCATACAAGTTGCTAAAGCAGAAAGTATTCATGCACAATATGATGCAATTTTAAAAAATTATGTCATAGATGGTTTGGTAGATTATGCAGGGCTTAAGGCAAACAGGGCTTCGCTTGATGAATATTTGAAAAACATGGCAAAGGTTGAAGAAGCTGAATTTAAAACATGGGCAAAAGATCAACGCCTTGCTTACTTGATTAATCTTTATAATGCTCAAACATTAAAACTAATTATTGACAATTACCCTCTTGACTCCATTAAAGACTTGGGCACATTATTTAAAAGCCCGTGGAAAATAAAGTTTATTTCACTCTTTGCTGAACAAGTACACCTTGATCACATTGAACATGAAATTATTCGCAAAGAATATAATGAACCTCGCATACATCTTGCCTTGGTTTGTGCAGCTTTTTCATGTCCGCCATTAAGGTCTGAAGCTTATGAGGGCAATATTCTTTCGAACCAGCTCGATAGTCAGGGTAGTATGTTTTTTGCCAGTCCAAAGGGTGTACAAGTTGATCATAAAAATAAAAAGGTTTATTTGAGTTCCATTTTAAAATGGTATAAAGAGGATTTTTCTTCCGTGACTGATTTTGCCCAAAAGTACAGTAAGGAAGACTTTCAAGGTTATAAGCTCGATTGGCTAGAATACGATTGGAAACTAAACGAAAAATAAATTGTGTTTTTCAAAGTGGACTAAAATAGCTTATGCTGAAAAAGTAAAAATTTACTTTTTCAGCATAAGCTAAATAAATGTAACTTATTTTGCGTGGCGCAATTGGATATTTTTAATAATTTGTAGCCCATTTAGTTCATCTTGCACAACTTTTAATATGGCCTCTAAAACTTTTGTAATTGGCAAGTCAAGTTCTTTTTGAATTTGAGCTATGAATTTATCCTTACTTTTTTGCAAGGTTGAACTGGTTATGTGTTCAAGTTTTTCATCGGCATAAGCCTTTTTACGAGCAAAAGGCGGTAAAACTATTTTGTCACATAATTTTTTAAATTGTTTACTAAACCCTGTCAGTTTTGAAAGGGCAAAAAGCGTGGCAAAGGTTAAACCACCAATGCTAACAATGGTTAATCCGCTCAGGCTTGGATCAAGCAAAAATACTACAATTCCGGCAATAAAGGCCGTGCTGATTACAGAGGTAAACTCTAAAAATGAAGCACTGCCTGCTATGAAATTCTTCCATAGCTCATTGTTTAGGTTAATAAAAAGTTCGTAAACCTCAAGATTAAGTCTGGCTTCTTGAACACTTTCCGGCAAAATTGGAATACCTTCATTTTTAAACCAAGCTTTAATTTCTTTGCGACAATCCAAAACAATTTCCTCGCCAAGTTCAGCAAAATTGTTACTTAGCAACATTCTGAAATTTTTACTATTTTCTATAATTCTTTCTTCAATATCTTCTTTAAGTTTACCAAGAGAGCCCCCTTGCTCGCGAAATTGGCGCAGGGCAGGGATTAATATGACATTTTGTAAATATTCTTTAATTTTTGTATCATAAATTTGGCTAATTCCATTGTCCAGATTTTGTTTGATTAAATCCTTCAAAGCTAAATTCAGATCAGGTAGGCTATCCTTTAGATTTTGATGGGCTTTTTGATATTGTTCTTGAAATAAGTAAAATTTTCCAATGCCCTTGGCGACGTCGGAATGAGGTTCTGGCCCAAAAATAATTTTTGTTTCAGTACCAAGTTTTTCTTTAATTAGTAAGGGCGTGAAAAACCAAGAACTACTACCCCCTGTCAAAAGCACTGTGGGAATATTGTTGTGTTGATTGATTACCGTATCAACGATAATTCCAAACCAGTGCAGTAAATCAACAACCTTACCCTCTAAAAAATCCTTGGCATAGGCAGACAAGCCTGCCCTTTGCTTATGTCCTGCCAAATCTTGTAAAAGTTCAGGTGAGGCCTTATAATTTCCTGCTCTTTGTTTAAATTCAGCAAAACTTAGCTCTATACTTTCATTGCGCCTTTGCACTTTGCCTTCATTGTCATAATAGCTCCACATATAAACAAGTTGTGTAGAGATTTCTGCAAATTGATTTGAGCTTGACTTTTCAGCCTTGTTCTCAAATAATTTTGCAATGGCTGTGGAAAAATCTTCTTTAACTCGTCTGGCCACAGTCCAGTGTACAAAATAATCATTATTGGTATTTTTTAACTCTTGGGCCAGTCCTACCTTACTTTCAAGCAAAATTTGATAAAATAAATCATCAAAAAGTCGCCCACCATAAATCATATCACCTTGGTTACTTACTGTTTTCATGCCTTGTAAAAGGGCTAAATCGCAAGTTCCTCCCCCAAAGTCCACCACCAAGGTGCTACCAACAGCTCTGGCCGGAGGCAGTTTTTGAGTGGCCACATAATTCATTAGAGCGCCCACAGGTTCTTGCAAAAAAGCGATTTCTTCAAAACCTGAGGTTTCTAAACACTGTGATAGAGTATTTAAGTAGTTTTCTTCCGCTTGTGAGGGAACACCAACTACAATGGATTTTAAATCTTGACTTTGTACTTCAGGCAATTTTTCTAGCCCCTGCCTTAGTAGGGTTAAAAAATCCAGCATATACTTCTTAGCATTTTCTGAAATGGCTATATCAGGCTTAAAAACTGCTCCCAAGCGATAATTTTCTTTGGCTCTGCTCGCTCCAAATTCATTTTCTGCAATTGTTCCGATTAAAATAGGTTTATTTTCTTCATAAAGCAAAATTGTGGGAATAGACCCAAGCTCACTGCCAAGGCCCTCGGGCATAACTATTTGCATTTGTGCGCCAAGGCTGTTTACATTAATATTTTCTGTAGTATTGCAGAGCACAGCACAAGTATTGCTTGTGCCAAGATCCATCGCTATAATGCCCATTATTTATCTCCGCTTTGTTTAAACATATTAAATGGTTTAACGTACTTTGCGCACTAAGCCTTTAGTTAGTAATTCTTCATTTTTCCAGATGGGTTTTATGTCCACAAAGCAGTAATCCCCTTCCTTGATGTAATCATATTTATCAAAGAATTTACTAAACTCATCTTGCCAAATAAAAGGCTTATCAGCATAATCATTTGGTAAATCAAGGCCTTTACCGTTTACATCAAGCCCCAATTGTAAAAGTATTTCATTATACCAAATTTGTTTGTCAGTAGGTAAAACATTGGCAACAGAAGTTAGGTTTCTGGCTAAATCTTTATTTATTAGAGTTTTTGCCTTGGAGTTATAGAGGTTGCTTGCGTAATTATGAGCAATTGGCCACCAATTAATTAATGCTGTTGAGATTTGAACTTCCATTTGGGCTCTATCCATGTTTTTTATTTTTTTATTGATTAGCATTAGGGCTAAAATTATTATAATAATTCCATAAGGATTTCCAAGCAGGGGCAAAATTTTCCCCTCGGTGGAAAAACTCAAAAAACCCTGTTGAAAAATATAAAAACTTGGTAAACCTTTTAGAAAATCAAAAACCACAAATGCAATGATTAAGCCCAATATAATTACTCTGCGCCACAATATATATTTAAGAAAATTTTTCGGTTTAATCTCGGCTTTTTGCTGATAAAAATCTTCAAATTTTTGGCTAAATTTATTTTTTTCTTGTCCCAGTAAAAATATAAATGCGGTAGCAATACCTAAAATATAGGTAAAAGTTGGGCTGACAAGAGAAAAAATCCATAAAAAGGCTTCACCAATTCCTGCCCCGATTAAAAATAAAATAGCACTGATGGCAATTATACTTGGCAAGGAAAATTCACTTTTATAAATAAGTTTAGCCAAGGTAATTTTTGGTAAAGAAGCGGCCAAGGCATTTCTAAAATCTTTAATGGGCTTTTCCATGGCTAAATCGTCGTCCTTGTTTTTTTGGCTTATGTCAATAACCAACAGACTCAAACACTTTTCCCACAGATTGAATAAACAATTATTAATCACGCCTTCATCTAATTTTAAAGGATTTTTTTCACCTTGGCAAGCCTTGGTAAGATATTCCTCGGCCAATGCTATTAATTCACGATTTGTCATAAAAAACCCTCTGCTAGAGATTTTAAAAAACCTTAACTAGTTTACGCTGAAAAAGTCAATTTTTGACTTTTCATAAAGGCACGTTGCCTCCAAGTGCCACCTTGTGGACGCCACAAGTGAATTGTGGCTCACTTTACGGCTTACAGCTTTGATTAGCCCCTGCTGAAAATTCTTTTTTTTACCCTGTAATGGTGCACTTCAGTTTATAATTAACTTAATAAAAAAAATTTTATTTATTAATTGTGATTATATTTTTCAGCATTGATTAACTAAACACAATAGCAATATTAATGCTTTTAAAAAAATATGCAAGGTTTTTGGTTTATATTTTAGTCCAGGCTGAAAAAGTCAATTTTTGACTTTTTCATAAAAGCACGTTGCCTTCAAGTGCCACGTTGTGGACGCCACAAGTGAATTGTGGCTCAGCTTTATACTTCGAGCAGACACAAAAAAGCCCGACATATTTCTATGTCGGGCTTAATTCAAACCTTTGTCTTATTTATTGTTTACTATTTATTATCTCTTCATACCAATTACGGTTTCAAGCATTTGGTCAACGGTTGTAATAGACTTACTATTGGCTTGGAAGCCCCTTTGAGTTGCAATCATGTATACAAATTCTGTTGACATATCAACGTTTGATTGTTCAAGGTGATAACCTGTCACCGTACCAAGGCCTGAGGTACCGGCGGGGCCAGATTTGGCCTCGCCACTATCTCTGGTTTGGGAGAATAAGTTATTACCTTCACGGCGTAAGCCTTGAGGGCTTACAAAATCATACATGGTTACTTGCCATAATGGTAATTCTACACCATTTGAGTATACGCCGTACATTATGCCATGTTGGTCAAATTCCCAGCTGGTCAAGTCGCCGAAAGTATAACCATTTTGCCCATTGGCGGCGCTAAAGGGGCCGTCTAAGCTGGTGGAAGCAGAGGCTTCCACAATGGCTGGCTCGGTAAATTCAGCCAAGAAGTTGGCATTACTTGGGCTGGCAGGTGAGAATAAATATAAATTTCTTGGGCTGGCTGTTTGCATTTCATTTTGAATAGAATTGGAAACAGTTTCTAAAGTTGTAGCATCGGTTAAATCCAGTGTAACCACGGTTGGCGGAGTTGTGTCCACTATTGGTGCTACAGCTCCTGTTACTAAGTTCACGGTTACATCAAGAGGTGGATGTGGAGGCACACCGCCTCCTCCTGCGGAAATACTACCGGCAAGCAGAACTACTTCTTCTATGTCATAAAGTTCTATGGCTCTGCGATATTGATTATCATTGATTGCTGTGTCTGGCACTGCAGGATCAACAGTATAATCGGTAATTGTAATGGCAGAAGCTGTATTGCCTTGAATGGCATTGAATAGAGCAAGTCCGTCTGCACCAAGAGCATCAAAAGGAGCTCTGGAAGCACCGCCGGTTACATATCTGCCACTGTCAATGTCCCATTTTTGATCTTGAGTTGGATCATAGGGGTTTGGATCGGCAGGATCTAAAGATTTTAGTAAGAGGTATTCAGGGCCAAAAGTATCGTCATTGGACTTATATTCGGTGTTAAAAGTATAGGGTGAAACATTCATTTCAGCCAAGGAGGCATTGTTTTGCCAAGGCTGAGAAAGATTGCTGGCATTTAGGCCAAAGTTAATTTCAATATTATATCTGGCTCCATTTTCTGTGCCTGAGGTTTGAGCGTCCATAATTCCACCAAAGTTTGGCACTACCATGGGGTAGCCATTGCTAGAAACAGGTGCAGGTTGCCAGTTGAACATATCAGACGGATCAAGATTGAGCACTTGCTTTGGAGTAAGCCCACCGGCAGGATCGGGTAGTTCTTGGTAAGAAGCCGGATTGGATTCTGGAGTTTGGCTACCACCCCAAGTATAGGCTGTTTGGTTTTGCAGTGCACCTGCTGAGTCAAAGGTTAAAGTTCCTGACATAAGCAGTCCGCCTGATGAAGTTGTATTCACATTTACCATTTCACCTATTGTTTCATCATAAAATTGTCTTCTGTCTTCTGCAGGATCCATAGTTACAATATATTCCCAAACGTCATCGCCTGAGTTTCCACCTTGGAAGTCATCAGAATTTACTTTGTCAAAATATACTGTGACAACGTGCTTACTGCCGGCTTCATCAAAAACTTCTAAAGTTGTTTGAGCAGCATAAGAAGACTGAGCAATGGCTGGAGTATTTGCTGTGTCAGGTGGATAAGTTCCATTCCATACACTGAAGAGTCCTGCAAAGGGATTTTCAGAGTTTTTCGCACTGTCAGCACCGTCTTGCGGTAGGTTAACCCTAAAGTCCATGTGAGTGGTTTGTTGGGGAAAAATACTGAAAGTATCAAGTTTTACATCTGTTGGAACACCTGAACCAATAATGGCAGAGGAGGAAGTATTTTCATCGGTTAAGATTACATTTCCGCCGGCGGCTTGTTGTACACCACCGTCATTGTCCACTCTCCAACCTTGCAAAGCAAAACCGTTTGGATCTGTCAAATAACCTTCAGCATTAAATCTAAAGTTGCCTGCTCTGGTATAATATTCTTCATCTGAACCTATTTTTTGTACTTGGAAAAATCCACTTCCATTGATAGCTAAGTCAGTTGCTTCTGTTGAACTTTCAAAAGTACCTTGACTAAAATTGCCCATAATGGCGCCCACTTGCACCCCAAATCCGTTCTGGGTTGCACCGGCTAGGCTGTTAGTATTTTGGTAAACAAAGTCTGCAAAATCCATGCGTTGGCCTTTGAAACCTACTGTATTTATGTTGGCAATATTATTACCAATGGTGTTCATTTTCTTGCCATGACCTAATAAGCCTGAAACGCTTGTCCACATTGTTGATGATAAACTCATGATAATTCTCCCTTCTATCTTGTTTTTATCTTTTATATTTAGTTAGTAAGGTTGCTCATCATTCTTTGCACATTGCTTTGAATGTTTTCGCTGAGCGCATTACTTGTATTATTTACTGCATTATTTATTCCATTGGCTAAATCATTGGTAAAGCTTCCGGAACTATTATAACTTTGGCTACTTATGGGAGCCACAGGGTTAGCACTTGAACTACTACTGACGGGAATACTTGCCACAGGATTTACAGCTGTTTGGCTGGCTGAGCTTGTTGTTGCTGTTCCACTGCCAACTTCACTGCCTGCACTTGTGCTAATGGTATTTCCGTCTAAAAATTCAATAGTCATTAGTTTCTCCTTGTGTACCCATTGCCCATCGCCTTTATCTTCCCAGTTTTCAAGCCAAGTTTGGTTTGAAACATCAACTTTGCCTTCAAAGAAAGTCAATCCATCAGCTTTTAGTTGATCTAGTGAAGTAATACTACTGGCATCTGTTCCTCTGATTATGGCTTCATAGTTTTTAGCATTGCTTTCAATTTCTCCATCAGCAATCAAGAAGTCAAAACCTGAACCGGCGTCTACGTTCTCATCTTTAGCATCATAAACTATAATATCATCACCGGCGCCGGCATTAATAATGTCATCGGCTGTGGTTCCTTCTATATAGTCATCATCACTGGTACCACTAATAATCTTACCTTCTACCACAGGAGCAGCTTCTACAACTTCATAAACTTCAGTCAATTGAACACTACGTCCGTCTGACATTCTGAGGAAGTATTGACCATTATACAAACTTGTGCCTGTTACTCGTCCTGAAACTGAAGTGTCAACGTAAACTGAGTTCCCCTCGGCATTTTTGCCAACGAAGTTTACTTCATAAACACCGTCAGGTGCTTCAGAACCATTGCTATACATACCGTCCCACGTAAAATCATGTATGCCGGCAGCTTTTGCACCCAAATCAACACTGGTTACAATATTTCTATTGGCATCAAGGATATTTACTACACAAGATTCCATTGGTTCATTACCGGCATATTGAATTAAGGAGGTGGCGCTTCCTTCCTTACTAATTCCATAACCTCTGGCTGAGACTTCTTTGCCAATATAGTTGGTAATACTAATTGAAGTTTGATGATTTATGGAAGCTGTCATTTCTTCCATTTTTTCATTCATGGCCATGGATTGTTCAAGGGAACTAAATTGAGCTAATTGAGCAATAAATTCTTTGTCTTCCATGGGATTTAATGGATCTTGATATTGGAATTGGGTAATGAGCAAAGTAAGAAAAGCTTCCTTATCAAGTGTATCATTACCGCCGGCGGCTTCTGCTAAACTGCCTGAACCGGTATAACTATCTAATGCACTTCCTGTTACTTGACTCATAATTTACCTCGTTTGATTTATAAGCCAAGTTTACCTCGGCTTAGGCTACCACATAAAGCCCGCTGGGGGCATTATCTGCCGTATGTGATATACTTTGCATATTGCGTGCCAAAGTTGCTTCATCTGAACTTCCAATTCTATTTAATTGGCGTAATCTATCGAAATATTGCATATTTTCATTAAAATCTCTATTGTGGTTATGGCTATCCATTCCCTGCCATTCTTGCCTACTATCCTTACTTAAGCCAACTTCAACGGAAATATTTTCTATCTTAAATCCTTGGTTTTCAAGTTCGGCCTTAATTGCATCAAGTTGTCTATTAATCAATGAGGCACTTTCAGCCTTTTCTGCTCTAACAGCTACATTTACTTCACCATGTTGAGAAGTTAATGTAAGTTGTAATTGTCCAAGCTCCACCGGATTTAAAGAAACTTCAAGCACTTTTGTACCATTCTTAGCCATGCTTAAAATGGAGTTTTGCACTTGAACTTGTGTGTCTTGTAAGTGCTGGGCTGAATTTGTAGCAGTGCGGAAATTATTGCCCACTTGATCAATTTGCCCTGATTGTTGAGTCTGATTTGCAAAAATATTAACGCTAGGAGCAGGCTTTACTTCCACTGTCTCG
>CAYJHF010000047.1:12663-14664 GCA_964369905.1 uncultured Mailhella sp.
TGTCTCGGGCTGAAAAATAGACTTGGACGGGCTTGTTTCTTGTTCAGAGCCACGTCTGTTTTGCCCATGTTCTGAATTTTGTTCATTATGAGCTAGCCCTTCCTTGGCATTTGGTGCAAGATCTAGTTCTGTTTGTTCTTGCTCTGTATTTTCACTAAAGATTTTTTCTTTATTATTATTGTTCACCTGTTCTAGATTTTGCTTTTCTGCTACTTGGTTTACAACAACCTTATTTGCAATAAGCGCATTTTCAGTAGACTTAGGATTTTGAGTGTTCTCTTCCTTGTTTTTTAATACCGCATTTTCAATAAGCACCTTTTCAGTCTTGGTATTTTCGGCAAGGGTTTTAACTATTTCCTGTTCTTGTTTTGTTAGTTGTTCATTATTTTCTACATTTATCTTTGCATTCTGAATTAATTTATTTTCTAACTTATTTTCTGATTTATTTTCAGAACTACTTTTTTCAGCCTTACTGTCAGCCTCAATATCACGTCTGTTCAATTGCTCACCAAGGGCCTTACCTTCTGAAACATCTTGCATTAAGGCCTTTACTTGCTCAACTGATTTGTCTTGTATTTGACTAGCCTTACGTTCCGCTATTTCGCGGATTTCAGCTTGTTGTATTACAGGCTTTAAATGCTTTTCAAGAGCTTGTTCAAATCTTACATTTTCGCCTTGCTTGCTTTGAATAAATGCCTTGGTATCTGCAAAAAGTTTGTCTACATCAGTAGGAGTTAAAATCTTTTGCCCAAGCTCATCAGCCTTTTTAGCAAGTCCTTGCAGTTGGTTTGCGTCTAAATCCAAAGCCTTACCAATGGTTAAAATTTCCTCTCGATTTAAACTAGTATTTGTTTCTTTTAAGGCTATGGTTAAGGCTTCAAGTCCATCACTTGCTGAGCCAAAACGCAAGGCATTATATAGAGGATCAGGATTACTTGGATCTAGCTTACTACTCAAATTTTGTAATACAGAAACTTCTTGCTCACTAAGTGTCACATTACCACCTTGCATTACTTGCTCAAGCTGAGCGAGTAATTCTTCAACACTGGTTCCGCCAATCTTACCCTCTAAGGACATAATTACACTTATAGCTTCATTGCTAACATTTTCTTCAAGCAAAGAGTTGGCCAATTGTTCGAGTTCTGTTCCAATCAGCCTTACAGGTTCTTTTACAAACTTGGAATTGGGAATTGCTTCTTCATTATATATATCGTCCAAATTATCTTGAGGGTAAAAATTTCCCTCCATTTCGTTATTTTCATATTCTTGCTTAAAACTTTGCCAACTACCTTGTAAAAGTGAAGTTTGACTTTTATCTGATAAATTTTCTGCCAATTTAGCTTTAATATTATCTCCAAAAAGTGAACTAAATACATTGTGCTCCAAGCCTTTGCTCTCCAAATTGAGCTCTTGCTTAAAGGCATCAAAGGAAAAATTTTGATTTGAATTAGCACTTGTTTTGCCAAAAATAGGCATTTTGCTTGCTAAAAAGGTAGGCATAATTTGCATGGCAAACTCCTTAAAAAAGTCACTTGCCTCTTACTATTCAAGTATTGTGCCAAAGTTAAAACTCAGTTTTAATGATAGTTCACGCTGAAAAAGTCAATTTTTGACTTTTTCATAAAGGCATATTGCCTCCAAGTGCCACGTTGTGGACGCCACAAGTGAATTGTGGCTCACTTTACGGCACGCAAAGCTGACGCTTTAGCTTACAGCTTTGTTTAGCCTCTGCTGAAAATTCTTTTTTTACTAATTTTATCTTTATTAACTATATATTAACACGTTTTCAGCATCGACTAATATAGAGCAAAATTTTAACTATTTAAAAATATTAATATTTTTTCTTGACATCTGAGTCAAAATTAGTAATTCTAAACTTTCCGACACTGATTTTCACAGGTGAATTAACGATGTGATTTTAGGGTTGGAAATTTGTCAGAAAAAAATTTTGAAAAAGTCAAAAAAAATTCTTGACAGGTTTGGCACTTTAGAGCATATTGC
>CAYJHF010000048.1:0-14618 GCA_964369905.1 uncultured Mailhella sp.
CTAGGTTAACAATATTTGTTTGGCCATAGGCTTTTAGATTAAAGTCACCTATGGTATTAATACTTCCGCCCTCAACATAGGAATTAGCACTGCCAACTACCCTATTTAAGCTAAATACTCCGGCTATGCCTGCTGAACTACCAAGCCCCACAGAAACCAAATAAGACCAAGCCTTACCGGCATTGGTGGAGGACATATCAAAGGAACCTACATTTATTACTTCATCATTTGTAATATTATCAATATAAGAATGGGCTGAACTGCTTAGCAAGTTTATGGAAGAAGTAATGGCTATTCCGGCTGAGGTTGAAGCCCCAACCGCAAGGTTAGCTGAAATAATTTCACTGCTTTGACTGGAATGAACAGTCAATAAATCACTGGAATTCATGCTAACACTTTCAAGTCCGGCAATGGACACTTGACCATTGCTTATTGTACTGTAAGCATTATTCTTGGTGAGATTTCCTGTGCCATTATCTTCTAAATCTGTATGTAAACCATTACTTTCAGCACTTAAAGCAGCTTTTTTGCCCTTATCACTATCAGCACGCAAATCAATACTATCACCATCAAGCATGGCTAAGTTTAAGGTTATGGCTGTGCCAATACCAAGGCTACCACCACTGGCCCCAATACCTGCGGCCAGTGCCATAACTCCGGCACTGTTTTGCCCTTGCACAGTAATTGCACCAAGCTTTGAAGCATCAACATCAGGAGTACTAATTGTGTCATTCCAACCTGTTACATAGGAATTTTGTAAAAATGCCCTAGCTTGATTTTTCAGCACGTTGGCAGCCATACTAAGCCCTGCCGCCGCACCACTGCCACTGGCGGCCACGGAAAGACTGCCGGCAAGAGCAGAAGAAGCGGCAATGGCTTCCACCAACATGGAGCTTTTATTATTAGGATTGCTTGTATTTTTAGAAGTAAATCTAATATTATCTACATTATTAACAATAGCCTGCACATCACGCTCAAGCCAGTTAAAGGCCAAGGCTCCGGAAACTGCCGCATTGGTTGCACTTGCTCCCACGGAAACCACTAAGGTGAATATACCGTCTAAGGGATTAAATAAGGCGGTATTGGGTGAAAAATCAGAAGTTTCGCTATTATTATCACTGCCACTTCCAATATAGGCTCCGCCCTTTTCCACATCAGTATTATTTAGGGCAGAAGTATCCACATCTTTTATACCGGCAGATTGCATAAAGCTAAAGTTTCGCCAATCGCTTGGATTTTCAGGCTGTTTTTCATGGGCTTTCACATACATATTACCGCCCACGGTAATAGTTGTAACATTTTGCACTTCAGCTAAAACATTACGCATCACAAAGCTTTCTGCCAAAGTAGCTTGCAAGGCAGAGACAGCGGTAGAAGCGGAAACCCCAACGGCAATATTCATAATATGGGAAGCACCATCAGCACGAACTTCAAGATTACCACCGGCTGTTACAGTATTCATACCCACAATACCGGCATGAACATCGCCAAGAATAATGGCTGTATTATTGGCAAGGCCTGTGGCAGAACCGCCACCGGAAGCATTGGCCGCCACAGCAAAAGTCCAAATAAGGGCTTGATCTTCTGCTGAAACAATAATATTATTTCCGGCAAAAATACTATCATCATTGCCTACACCGGTAATATTAGCAATACTATCCATAGTAATCAAATTATTACCAAGGAAAAGCCCACCGGCTGAACCACCGGCTGAAATTGAGGCATTAATTGCTATGCCAAAAATAGTGGCATTATTTAAAGCCCTATAGCTAAAGTTGCCCCTTGTGGCAGTAAAACCGGAATTATTACTTCTAACAAAAGCACCGCCCACAGCAGAGTTAGAGGCAAGAGTACCTCCAAAGGCAGAGGCACCTGTAGAGGCTGTAATGCCCATAGCTAGAGCATAAATAATTGCACTATTAACACTGTCGATTTCAAGATTTTCAGCGGCACTTAAAGTAGAATTATCGATGGCAATATCCACCTTGGAAGTCACATGGTTGACAGCAATATTGCCGCCAAAGTTCGGACTTACAGAACCTATATTCAAGGCTAAATTGAGGTTTAGAGAAAGAATATTGGCACTGAAATTCACACCACTTGTATTTAAATAATCATCAAGATCACCTTCTTTACTATCGTCAGTGGCCTTTTTTAGCCATGATAAAGCACTGGAATCTTGCACAATGCCTTGAGTGGCATCAATATCAATACTGCCAGCTGTGCTGGTAATTGTACTATTGTCAATATCAATTTCGGTATCATTCAAAATTACATTGGGGTTAGCCAAGAAACTTGAGCCTGAAGCAGTAAGGTTAATGGTGGAAATATTTTTAGTAGACTCAGCTAAAATTTTAATGTCGCCTGTGGCACTGACTGTGGCATCTAGGGCACTGACTTTTTGATCACCGGTTAACATATTAAAAGCTATAGTTCCTGCCATGGCTTTATTTTCAGCCCCAATGGCAAGGGCCACGGCTGTGGCTATGCTTAAAATTTCTGCCTTATCTGTAGCCCTAACACTAATGGGGCCTGTCACGCTAATATTACTGCCATCAAGGCTGGACAACACATTTTTGCTTATGGTATTGGCGGAAATTGTGCCACTCATGGAAGTAGACGGTGTTCCGGAGGAAGTGGAAAGGGACACAGAGGCCACCACGCTAAAGATTTCTCCCAAACTATCGGAATGAAGATCAAATCCGTCGCCAATAGTGCTTTGTCCGTTGACAGCAGGGCTATTGGTAAAGCCTGACTTTATATCACCTTTAATATAGTTAGCTCCAAGGGCTACTCCAAGTTGACTGCCCCCAAAGTTTGCCCCAATTTGTCCGGAAACAGCATGAATTCTACTACCATATTCATCGCCTTTACTATCAATAATATAATCACGGGCAACAATACTTACCTTGCCCTTAGCATCTATAATTGTATTGTCAACTGTTGCAGTTACATTGCGTAAAATCACATTGGCAGATAAAGAACCGGCCAAATTAAAACTACTACCATCGGTAACTTGCGTACCGGAAGAGCTGGAAGCCGCCACGGAAATACCGGCGGCAATGGACATGATGGCTGAAGAAGTTTCTGCCAAAACCTGCATACAATCAGAACCTGTTCCAGACAGGTAAATATTTGAATTAGCAACAGTTGCTGCAACGTCTAAGTTATCACTACTGGCTAAGCCATCAAATACAGTTAGATCAGGGGCAAAACCGCCGTCATCAAATTCCGGATCAGAGTGAGTCATGGAATTTGTGTCAATATTTGGAGCTGCCGCACCGGCTATCATATTAAAGGCTAGAGCTGCTGCCTTACTGCCACCTGTGGACGCACTAACCCCACCGGCAATAGATAAAATAGTGGATTCATTGCCACCATAAACCGCTAAAGTGTCGGCATGAACATCTGAACCATCAAGGCTTGAGGACGCACCACTGCTTAATATATTAGCAGATAAGGTATAGGCATGGGCACTATTACCTGTAGTTCCTGAAACTGCACCGGCAATGGCCAAGATTTCTTGCTTGGATAAGGCGGAAATTTGCACATTACCAATGGCCTTGCTTGCTTCGCCAAGGCTAACATTTTTTACATAACTTCTGCTAACCGAGGAAACCATATTAAAAGAAGCTACCACGCCAATGGAGGAACTGGATTCAGTTGGATCTGCTGCTCCGCCTGTGCCTGTATCGGCTGAACCGGAAGCGGCCAAAGAACCGCCAATGGAAAGTAGCCCAAATTGATCAAAGGACTGCACAACCACATCGCCACCGGCTAAAATCTTATGGGTATTCCTATCTTGTCCCTCAATAAAGGCAATGGTTTCACCTTTTATCACATTGGCCACCAAAGCACCTGCTGAACCATCGCCACCTGTGGCAATTCCTGCGCTAGCCCCAATGCTAATCAAGTTATAACCAATTTCTACGGCTGAAATTCCGCTTTCTCCCGGTGTTTCACTATCAATTTTAATATTCAAATTCTCATCATTACCACTGGTGGCTATGACGCTAATATCACCCTGAGCTTCCACACTACTATTTAGCACATAAGCCCTAGTATCACCATCAAGAATATTTATGCCAAGAGAAACACCAAGACCGCTGGTGCTACCAAAACCACCACCACCGGCCACAGTAATCATCAGTACATCACGAATACTATTAATTTCAACCATGCCTTGATTAACAGTCAAATCACTATTGCTTACAAAGGCATTTGTGTCATTCTTATGTATATTTGTTAAAATAGAACCTGCACCACCACTGCCATCAAAAGCTGCACCAAGACCGGCGGCTATGGTTAGGGTATGGCTTGTGTCAAGAGCATTAATCACCAAGTCACTGGTTGTGACTGTAAAATTATCCACATTGTTTACGCCGGCTTCAGTTACTTTATTATTTAGAGTTACTAAAACAGCGGCTCCGGCAGCCTTATTTTGCCCCTCTTGTCCAACGGAAGCTGGGTTAATTGGAACTGTTGTTCCGCTAAAGGCACTTGGGTCTTGACCACTTAAACTTTCTTTGGTGGCGACTGCTAAAGCGCCCGCCACAATAATTTGCTTAGTGTCGTTAATGGCAGAGGCTAAAAATCCTGCCACCACAAGGGTTGAAAGATCTTGCACCAAGGCTCTGGTTGTTTCATCATAAGTGCTGATCAACATTTGCCCGGCTATGGCTGTATTTACGCCCTTTGGAGATTCCAAAGTTTCGGGTTTTTGCTCTTGAGCCGTACTGGTTTGAGTGGCAATCAAAGAATCCATGCTTCTAAACTCTTCGGGGCCTTGGCCTGAACTTGTGAATGGTGCAATTGCGCCACTGGCCGCATTCATATATTGAAGGCCATAGGTTGGAGCGGTATAACCTTCCAATGGATTTAAATCCTTGTGGCGTGCTTTTGCATCTTCCTCCAAGTCCGGAGATTTTGCAATAGAAGCTCCCACCACTACGGCTATATTTTGCCCGCTGGAATTTGCATCTACTTTAGCATCACCGGCAACTGTAATACTGCCCTTAGCTTGGCCTTGACTAGTTCCATCAGTGCCTACTTCAACGCCAATACCGGCTATGGTTTCCCTGTCAATATCTTGGAAAAATACAGTACCACCAACGGCCAACTCACCTACGTTTAAGCTTAATGAAAGCTGAGTATAAACGGTTTCATCAAGGGCAGCAATGTAAAGGCTGTTTGCATTATCAAGCCCATATCCATTGCCAAGCCTTACAGTACCCTCACCAATACTAAGGTTGGCATGGGTTACATTGTCCACGTCAATAAAGCCAATACTACCGGACATACTTTTTAAACTGCCCGCAGCTCCCACCAAGAGTACAGAGAGAAAACCATTATCGGAATCAGCCACAACACTCATGCTATCGCCTGTGATTAAAGTATTAGCATTACTGTTATAACCGCCCACATTGGCTGTGGTATTATGGTTAAAGTTCAAGTATTGGAAACTCACTCCGGCACCGCTTTGAGAAGCCGGGTGCTTTGAGGGATAATTCAAAAACTTTCCATTACCTGCTTGGGCTAAAGAAAGCGAAGCTAGGGGGTTGTTTGATTGCACATAGGCCTTTGCCGGGAACATGGCACGCCTTGGCCCCTTGCCTGTGTGGGTTCTGCCTGTCATATTGATGGTTTTATCGGAACTGGTGGCCAAAACATAAATGCCTGAACTTTGAGTTGATAAACTGCCAATTTTAGGCATATCGTGAATACTATTGGTAAGTGGGCGTTTTTCAAGGGCAGCATTTACACTGTCGGCAATATAAAAACTATTAGCATCACGCACCACCGCAAAATAGGTATTAATTAGCTCACCATTATCATCTCTATGCTCAAGGGCTTGCCCATCAACTAAACCATGATTGTTTAAAGTAATAAATTTTGCTTCATTGTTAATAATATCTTCACTATAAAGTTGTAAACCTTCAACAGGTTTGTAGATTGTTAGCCCTCCATCGGCCAATAGGATATCTCTAGCAACTACACCCTTATTTACTTCTGTATTTCCTTCGACTTCTGCAAATTCCATTGCACTTAATGTAAAATGAAAATTATCATAAACATTTACAATATAAGCTACTTCATTACCATTAGCATCTTTGGCAATAACCACAGTATCATCTTGGAAACCGTGGGCATCTTCGGTATAAATTATATAATCGGCAGTGCCTACTGTCTCACCGCCAAAAGCTGTATCAAGGGCAAAGTCAACATTTTCAAGCTCAAGATCGCCATTATATCTGACTATATTTAAATATTCGTTCATTTGGAAGCTTTGACCATCTATTGCAAGGCGTACACCATCAATGGTAAAATTATCAACTGTTTCAGTATAATCCAAGGACACAAAAACTTCTGTGCCGGCCTTTAATGTTCTGTCCACTCCCTCAAGGGAACTAATACTTCCGGTAATGCTTGTGATAAAAATAAAGTCTTCAGCTAAATAACTTTCCTCATCAAGAGAGAAAGAAAGCCCAAGGGGATTACCATTTTCATCAGTAGTAATAGTGGCATATAATTCTTCCCCTGCTATGCTTGCAGTTTGAATATTGCCATCTTCATCTAAATATTTATAAGTTAAACTGCCGTGTAAAACAACCACATCGCCCTCATGGGGAATAATTGCCATATCCACAATGGCGCGTGGCAAGTTGGCTGTATAACTTGTATTATCTTCATCTACAAAACTAAGTTCAGGGCTTTGAATTGTATAAATATCAAGGGCATTTCCACCACTAGTTGTGGAAATGCTAATGCCACCAAATTCGGAAGCCACAACATAAACAGTACTGCCATTGGCTAGGGTTTGACTTGTTCCATTACTGTCCTTATAATTCAATTCATTTTGTAAGGTTAGGCTATCGCCCACTTCAAAATTACTATCTTCGTTTAAAATAATATAATCATCAATAATATAATGATTTAAACCATTAATATTATAGGTTTGGTAAGTGGCAGTAAAGGAAGAACTCTCAACATCTACTGAATCTTGGAAAGCTAAGGCAGTTCCGCCCTTGGTAGTCGAAATTTTAATGCCGTCTTCTAAAACTTCCACCACAAAATATGCTGTACCCGCAACTTGACCGCCAAAATCTTTATTGAGAATAATCTTATCACCCACATCAGGCATGGTGGAATTATCAACAATCACTAAATAACCATTTCTAACACCTTGTAAATTATAAACATCAGCAGGAATTCTATAAACCAAGTCACTTTTCAGAACAACACTTGCTCCATCACGCAAAATAAGCTCACTATCCACGAGATCAAGAACTTGTGCATCAGAAACATTTAAACTAGTCGCATAGGTTTTACCCTCGGTTCTGATTAAAAACTCACTGTGTTCATCATGGGTTATAGTGCTGGCAGGTAAATCTATTCTATTTCCACCATTATCTTTTAAATAAATCATAGTGCTAGAATAAGCTTCCACAGTATAAGTGTCACCAAACTTAGTATAAGTTGGATTTCCATCAGCATCAAGGCCGTTAAATGTATGAATTGTAACCTCTTGCCCGTCAATAAAGTCATGCTCACCCACATAAATAATTTTATCCTCGGGCTGACTGGATTTATCAACATCAATGGGCTTATTGGCGGCCGAATAGACTAACTCAAAAGTATGGGTGCTGTTAGCGTCCACCTTTTGCCCAAGGGTAATATAAGAACCAAGGCTATTAGTTGCGCTATCATAAGCTCTAAGAACAATACTACCATCAAATAAAACAGCCACTTCATATTCTTGACCGCTTACAAGGCCGGAAATAGCCTCACCATTGGCAGTATATAGTATTCTGTCCCCTTGACGTAGGGTATAAAATTCTTCGTGAGTTTCAAACATAATGCTAGTATCAGCACTGCCAACTTCAAGTTCGGTATAAGTAGAGGAATTAACATCATAAGTATTAAGACTTAAATCCCTGCCGGAAATAGTAAGACTTGTACCATCTGCCTTTTCAAAAGTATGATTGGTGCTTAACGCATCAGCATCTAAATTTAATTCAATAACTTTATCAGTGGCGATGTCATAAAGTAAAAATTTATCATTACCTGTTATGGTTAAAATATAATCACTACTACTAGTTAAACCATTAATAGCTTTATTTGCATCGTCAGCCCTATAAGTTACAGTGTCCCCTGATTTAAATCCGTTAAATACATTATAATCTTTATCTAAAGCTTCTTCATACTCTTCAGCAGTTACAGTAAAGGAAATGCCTTCATTTTCTATATATTCATCGCTAACCAAAACTAAAAGATGCACTGGGTAATCATCACTGTCGTTAAACTCCCTAGGCTCAATTTTGGCAAATTCTTCACGCACTACCCCATCTTCAATGGCTTTTAATGATAATTGGGTTGAACTTAAGGAAACAACCATATAAAGTTGGCCTTCGTTTAAACCAAGGCTGGTGGTTCCGCTAACAATATCACCGGTATTAAATCCATGGGGTTCGGCAACGGTTAAAACTTCATCGTCGCCATGTTCTTCCCAAGAATTTTCTGTCACATTAATATCTACTTTGGAACCTTGATACTGTTCAAAGGTGAAATAATGAATGGCATTTTGAGTATCTGTTGTTCCAATATTTATTTTTGGGCCGGTTTCGGAAGTGTAAAGGCTAAGATTTCCACTAGCATCAACTACACCATAATATGTTTGCTTATTAGTTAGCCCGGCTAAACTAGTTCCTCCGGCACTCACTTCATAAATAATATTACCGCGAAGTTCTTCATGTCCGGCAAGGTTAACAGTATGATTTACCTTATCTATATCAGCATATTCTGCCCCATTGGATTTCACAATGGACACACTTTCACCCACGTCAACGTGGGAGTCACTATTTTGTTCAATATAGGAAATACTGCCGGCTATGGCTAAATTTGTTGCTCCACCTGTACTTGCGTAAACATAGGAGTTTGGCATAACAAAGCCTTGATTGCCATTGTTATTGTCAAGGTTAAAAGCTTCGCCCATCAATAAATCTTGATATTTAAAATATTCATCTGTGCCAATTTCAAACATCTCTTCAGCACTGTCTAACAAACCATCAATTTCATCAATGCCTAGGGTGGAAAGAAATGCCCCAAGGCCTGCACCGGCCTCGGCAGCCTTGACGGCTTTTTCTGCAGGGCCGGGCAAATAGAAGTTTTCACTGGGTAAATAATAATTAGCATCG
Source organism: uncultured Mailhella sp. (assembly GCA_964369905.1). GTDB lineage: Bacteria > Desulfobacterota > Desulfovibrionia > Desulfovibrionales > Desulfovibrionaceae > Taurinivorans. The sequence continues at coordinate 9,195 of CAYJHF010000048.1, forward strand.
GAGCTAATATCAATTCTATGCCCATATTTTAGGCTTGCTCCGTCCTCAACTGTGGTTTTGGCAGTTGTTTCTATAATACTAACACCAACGGCCACAGACGCAGAACTATTGGGATTATTGGAAGGCACGCCCTTGGTGGGAACGCGAACAATACTGCCACCACCTTTGATTGTGGGCTGTGTTTTTCCTTGCACCACCACGGTTTCATTGGCATAATCACCAATGGAAGAAGATTCAAAAACCGGAGTTGTATCGGCTTGAGAATGTAGACGCACGGAACCATTATAGCTAACAATTACAGCATCATTTCCAATCTTGGTTTCAGCTGTGGAATTGTGAATAACAATGCCGGCTGTGGTGCCAAGCCCAAATTTTAGCTTGCCAAGTTGGGTGGAAAGCATATTGAGTGGCTTGACCATAAGCTTGCTAATTTTATCACCAATACCATCAAAAGCCCCAGCAGGATCATCATTTGTGGCAGGGGTTTTGCCGGCCACTTTTTTTACTGAAGTGGCTATGGTGGCAATATCAGTATAAATTTCTGAGCTTATATTGACAGAACCTAGAGCCTCAATATCGCCCTTCATGCTAACAAAACTCTTGCCTCCGCCAAGGGCTAGGGCCAAACTAATTCCAAGCTTGCCCTTATAAGAAGAATCATTGGCCGCCACATTCATTATTTGTTCAACGGTTACTGCGGAAATATCCACCTTATCACCGGCTATAACATTAACATTGGCTCCCATCAAAATACTTGCCTCGGCCTCATTCATGCCAAGGGTAAAGGCTATGGCAAGGCCTGTGCTGGTATGCGTTGGAGTTGGATTTAGAATTGAAGGCTGTGGAGTTTGATAAATTACATTATTTTGCAAAGTATTAAAATTATGGCTATAGGCATTAATTACCACATTACCGGCGGCTTTAATATTTACACTGTTATCATCTCCGGCATTTTCATCACCAATTATAATGGTGGCCTTGGTATTATTAATACCAATCATAACTCCAAGGGTATTGTAATTCACTTCTTGTAAGTTTTGAACTATACTGCTGGCCTCAATGCCTACATCGCCCTTGGTGGCTTCAAGAGTACTAGTGCCAATTATTTCAATTCTGGCTTCTGCCGTGGCTACAGTCCACAAAAGTGGTAAGTCCATGGTGAATTGATCCATCATGGTATTTAAAACATCAGAAAGCGGAGTGGTAAAAAGCTTCATAATGGGATCTGTGAACAAATCGGAACCGGGGATAAATTCTAAATTAGTCATTGGGTTAGCACTATCGCCGGCTGAGGTATACTTGGCGTCAATTCCGAGCAATGCAAACCAATCTGAGGGGCTTTGATTGCGTAGCAAACTATCAAGAGCTCCAAAATAAGCATTACCGGTTAGCTCCCCAAGGTTTGGCAAGTTATAATCAACTTCCGTAAAGGTTTCTGCTGTAATATCAATGCTGGCCGCCTTAATAATAGCATTATTAATTGTAACTGCGGCAGAACCACTAAGAGCCTTATAGGGTGAAGGCCCCCAATAGGGCAGTAAAAAGGCCTCATTCTTAGCCTTGGCTAAGAAATCACCGCCAATATTAATGGTGTCAGATGTGCCATTGCCGGTAATAGAAATGTTGGTGGCGGAAAAACTAACATTTAATCCATCGGAACTGCCATCATCAATGCTTGCCCCATTCTCTAGGCTAATGTCCTTAAAAGCTGTGAAGGAAGCGTTCAAATTAGCATTGGTGGAAAAAGTTTTGTCTGTGTTACCTGCTCCAATTTCAATATTTTCCATAGCCACAACTTGGAAAATATCCTTATTGCTGGCATTAACATTGCCTTCATAAAAATCCACGCCGTCAATATAAACATTACCGGCCCTGATAATCACACTTTCAATGCCGGTAAAATCCACATCATTTAGATAAACATCACCGGCAGCCATAATTACCAAGTTTGTATTATCACTATTTGCCATGTCGGTAAAAGCACTGCCGTCTATATTAACACTTCCGCCAAGGGAAAGCCAAAAAGCCCAACCTGATTTGGAGTCTAATTCTTGATCATCATTATTAATGGTAATATCACCATCTTCAATTTTCCCGTCAGGAATATACTCTAAAGCCTCATTAACTGCATTACCGGCTTCCGTGGTGAAATCCACAATGCTTTTATGAATTGATAAAATATCTGAACTAATAAGGTCTATATCTGTATTGCCAATGGTCACAGTAATGGGATCAGGCGTGTCATCAGCCTGAGCGGCAGAAAGGAGTTGACGAGGCTCAAGAGGCTCAAAATACTTGGGGATACGGTTTTTTCTGGTTTGAGGTGAAGTGTAACAGGTATTTATTCCAGAATCAGTAATAACTTGTGTAATATTTTTCCAAATTTTATTTATTCCTGACATAATAAACCTCCAAGCAGTTATATTATTTTAGTAAAATTATATTTATTAAAAATTCAATTCTTTAATCCCATTTGATTGCTCTGCATAATGATTTGTGCAGAATTTTTTAAATTCAATAAAGACTAACATAAAACAATATTGCTGACAAGATATACATTTATATACGTTCAAAAAAATTTGATTTATCATAATCCACATTGATGTCGAATTTCCCTTTGTAATTGTAAGAAAAAATAAAGGCTTACGATTTTTCATTTTATCGTAAGCCTTTGAAATTTGTGGTGGACCATCGGTGACTTGAACACCGAACCAACTAATTAAGAGTGTAATGTGTACTTCTATTATTTCAATATGTTATAAAGTTTTATTCAGTAAAAATCAACTGAACTAGGGAAAATGCAAACAATGTTAAAACAAATTTTATCAAATCAAGCACAAATAATGCTATGCTTAAGCTATTTAGAAATTCCTGTAAGCAAAAAAGAAAAACTTATGGGAGCCATTGATGAAACAATCGTGGTTTTGCAAAATAGCGAAAACTACAAGCCTTTACAATACTCACAAACGGTCTTGTCTGTTCCAAAACATTTAAATCCATTCAAGATTAGGTTGTTTTTTGTTTTTTGCACAATCTGCGAGAAAAGAATTTATAAGACTTTGATATGGTATTTCAAGTTGTTGCGAAAGATTTTTAAAGTATTCTACTGTCGAATTATCAAGACGAATAGTTATACTTGTTTTTTGTACCTTTGTATAAGGGTTTTTAATGGCATTTGAAAAATCATAATCGTCACGCATTTTATTTTCTCCTATTGTATGTGTTTATTTCTGTTTTATTGGCTTTTCGTGCTGAAATAAGCCTGATAATACTTTCATTTTCACGATAGCAATGGCACACAATCAAAACCCTTAAACTTGCACTTAATCCTAGCAAAATAAAGCGTTCTTCATCATGGTCAGGGTCTTGTATGAGTAAGGCTTCACTATCTTCAAAAACTGTCTGAGCCTCTTCAAAAGAAACATTGTGCTTTTGAAAATTACTTTGTGCTTTTTTGTTATCCCATATAAATTGCATTATTGTTTTCCTTTTTGTGTAAATACAAAGTAATTACATAAATTAAACTTGTCAAGTTTTTTATTTAACAAACAATAACCTTTTAACGTGAGGTGAGATTATGAAAAAGATTTTATTATTACTCGTGGCTATGGTGAAGCATGGACAGGATTAACCGAAGAATTGAAAGAAGCCCATTTAAGAAATGCTGCAATGTACATTGATTTAACTTTCCGTGAATGGTTCATAGGCAAGAGAAAGAACCAAGAACAAGCCTTAGAATTTCCACGGATTGAAAAAACAATAACGCCTGACATCGTACCGCTACACATTGAAAATGCGTGTTGTGAGTGTGCGTGCCAGCTTGCACAGGGTGTTGATTTATATGCCGGCAATTATGCTCAAGTGAAAAAATCAAAGGTAGATGTAATTGAGGAAGAATTTTTCCAAGTAACAAACGTAGTTAGAACAGGCAATTATAAAATTGAGGGTATGATTTCAAACTACCTGAGAAGAAAAAACGCTATAAAGACGGTAAGTTATTCTGGATATTAAAAATTACATGATTTACATAATCATAGCAAAGGGAGCGGAAAAAACGCTCTCTTTTTTTTACCCCAAAAAGGCACTATTGCAAAACTTACTTACACAATAAAACACAGCCTTTCATTTATAAAGGTAGTATAGAGGTAGTATAAATTGAGGTAGTGCAAAAAATAAGGGCTTATGAATTATCATAACCCCTTGAAATATTGTGGTGGACCATCGGTGACTTGAACACCGAACCAACTGATTAAGAGTTATAATTTTATAAAAATAAATACTTACACAATCTTTCATTTACCGTCATAATTGCTTGACAATAAAAGAAATAATCCTTATTCTTTTATCATAAAGTTTCACTATCTACACGAATGTTTCACTTGTAAACCTGTACTATTCCTGTACAGAATAAGGGCAAAATATGGCTATAAAATGGGTAAAAATAGGGCGTGGAATTCGATACCGTGAGCATACAACACGCAGACATGGAACAAAGCTAGACCGTTACTACACTATTTATTATTCGGTCAAAGGCAAAGATTATAGCGAGGGGATAGGGTGGAGTTCTGATGGCGTAAAGCAAGGAACTTGTGAAAAAATATTAATGACTTTACGCAATAACCACAAAAGTGGTACAGGTGGGCAAACATATAAAGAAATACGAGAAAAAAATCTTGCACAAGCGGAAGAAGTAAGAGTTCAAAAAGCAAAAGATGCAGAGTTTACTTTGCAATTTATCTTTGAACAATATTTGACAGTGCAGACAGAAAAAAGTGAAAAATCAATTAATGCCGAAAAACAGCTTATGAAAAATCATGTATTTCCTTTTTTTAAAAATGCAACAATATCGGAAATAAATACAGTTATGCTGGATCAATTTTTGAATGAGTTAAAAATAAAAATTTCTGATAAAACAGGAAAAAATCTAAGTTCAGCTACCATACGTTATACAATAGCAGTTATAAGGCAGGTTTGGAACTATGCACTTTCAAGAGAAATTGTGGATTCTAATTTTCCATTAAGAGCAAAACAGCCTAGACAAGACAATAAAAGAACTGCATTTTTGACCCGTGAACAAGCCGAACTTCTGTTAAGTGAACTCTCAAAACACTCAAGAGAAGTACACGACATGGCATTGCTATCTTTATATTGTGGATTGAGGCAAGGCGAAATATTTAAACTACAGTGGGGCGACATTAACTTTTCTCATGGACTTATTTATATTCGTGACAGAAAAAACAAGGAAAGTGGAGTTTCTTACATTACCTCCAAAGTAAGTGATATGCTTAATACTCGATATAAAAAACAATCCAACGATATATTTGTCTTTAGTAATAATGACGGGACAATAAAAAATTTTATGAGTAAAACCTTTAATCGTGCTGTTGATGCTTTAGGCTTTAATTGTGGAATAGAAGACAGAAG
>CAYJHF010000049.1:0-274 GCA_964369905.1 uncultured Mailhella sp.
TTTTTTTTCTTTTCCTTCCCACTCCCCTAAATTTATTTCGTTAAAAGCTGGTAATTTTTTAACTTCTGCCCCTGCAGTAATAATTTTAGCACTCTCATAAGTTCTGCTAAGTTCACTGCTATAGATTTTATAAAATATCTGTTCTTTTAATTGGTTTTGCCAATAGCTTGCTTGGCTTAACCCTAAGTTTGACAAGGCTATATCCTGTGAACCCACAATTTTATTTTGGCCATCAATATGTGGGTGGCGCAATAAATAAATGCTTTTCATAAGA
>CAYJHF010000049.1:284-2965 GCA_964369905.1 uncultured Mailhella sp.
TATCAACGCAAATTTCAGCATCTAGGCCTGTGAGCTTATCAAAATACTTTTTCACAGCCACAGCCACATTTTCTCTGGTAGTAATGGCTTCTAGGGCATTATCATTACTATGATGCTTTTCTCTAATTAGTTTATGCCTTGTGGCTAAGGAAATATGCTCATCGGAACTGTAAAATTTATCGGCCAAATATACAGCAATGGCTGGATATAAATAGTCAATATTATCAACTAAATCACCAACTTCTTCTGTATATAGTTTTTCTTCATCAATAAAAATACCGATTTTTTCCAATACTGAACTTGGCAAATTGGTATGCGTGCCCACAATAGATCCTAGCATATCATAGCCAAGGCTTCTAAGATATTTTGCCCCCACCAATCCATGTTTTTTTTGGGTGCGACAAATATCGTGAAGAAGTCCTCCGCAAATACAATTTAATAGACTTAAGTCGCAGTTTAATTTTTCTTTTAAAGCAAGCCCAATTCTTAAAGCTCCAAGGGCAATTTTTAAACAATGTTTCTTAGTTCTTTCTGGTAAATCAGCCACAAGTAAAAGGTGAAAACACTCTGAAATATCAGGCGATTTTCTATTATTTGTTTGCAGTAAAAAGTCTTTAGCTTGATTATATTCTGCAAAAGTGTCAAGATCGCAAAGAACACCGGCATCAGAAATGTTTAAAAAATCTATTTTGCCATCATCATAATTTATTGGCCGATTTCCAAGTAAAAATTCATTTTTTGCATCATCAGTCAAAAAATTAGCAAAATAAGCCCTAAGCCCACCTGAATTTCCTGCTTTATAGGCTTTAATAATCGGCTTAAAATGTTCTTTCTCAATCAATGGAGGATGCCCACATTTATTTAAAAAACTTGGAATAATAATTGATTTAATCTTATCAAGCTGATTATTGTTTCTTTTTTCAAGGATATTTGCAATACTACTACTTTTTATCAAGGGTGCATCAACAGGATTGATAAAACAAGCTTGAATTTTTTTGTCTAAAGCAGAAATTCCCTTTGCCAAAGAACTAAACATACCTTTTTCAAAATCTTCATTATAAACCAAATTACAGTTTAAATGTTCAATGGCCTTGGCAATTTCTTTTTCTTCATGCCCAAGTACCACATATATTTGCTTTATCCCTGCTTGCTTATAGTTTTCAATAAGGTATTCCAACATAGTCGCAGAGCTACCTAGGGGCAATAAAGCCTTGTGATGGCCTGACATCCGGCTAGAAAATCCGGCAGAAAGAATAATGGTTGCAATAGACTTTGGCATAATTATAATTTTCCTGAACGCCACATAATTAGTTCTGCGGCAATGCTAATGGCAATTTCTTCGGGAGTTTGCGCACCAATAGTTAGGCCAATTGGAGAATGAACCCTTTGTAAATCATTTTCATTAAAACCATTTTCCAAAAGGTAGTTATATGTGGTCTGCTTCTTGCTCTTACTGCCAATCATACCCACATATCCTGATTTATTTTTCAAACTACAAATTAGCACGTCTTTATCTCTGGCATGGCCACGAGTTACAATAATTATTCCGCTTTGCTCATCTAAAATTTGACTTTTAAAATATTCTTCCACTTGCCCTTGCTCAAGGCTTGGCAAAACAACTATTTCCGATTCTGCAAAGCGTTCTTTATTACAAAACTCTGCTCTATCATCAAGAACAATGGTTTTAAAGTCTAAAAAATTTGTAATTTTAGCTAGTTCACAAGCCACATGGCCTGCTCCAAAAATATGCAAAGTATAAGGTTTTTTTATTACATCAAAGCAGTATTCAAAACTATTCACAAAATAATTTTTAAAGTTATTATTTTCAATCTGTTCCCAAACCTCTAAAATTAATGATTGATTAATATTATGTACATCTAACACGCTTGAATACAAGCCTTTTTCTAAAATAATATTATTTTCTCTATCTAAATCCCCAAAAGACATTTTGGTTACAATCACAGCCAAGCCACCAATTTTTTCAATATTTACAATATGTTCGTAAAGTTCTATATTTTTTTTACTTGCTTCAATATATTCAAAAAGCAAACGAAGAGTACCGCCACAAATCATGTCCATATCTGTAGGCTTGGCCTTGGTTTCTAAATCAAATTGTAAGGTACTGGCATTGTAGAGTTTATGATTTTCAGCATTTGCCAAAATATTTTTTGCCTGCTCAATGGCCTTAGCCTCATAAAGCCCACCACCAATAGTTCCACTTATACTACCATCTGCCAAGAAAAGCATTTTTGTGCCGGCAGTGCGTGGAGTAGAGCCATTTTGTTCAATTATAGTGATTTCCACAAGATGTTTACTATCTAAAAGATTATTTAAAATTTGCTGATACAAGGTTTTCATAACTTAATCTCCACTTTTGCTTTACTACAATTGAATAATATTTTGAGTTAATTCAATTAAATCTAAATCAAGCCTGTATATTTGTTTTTTTGGGGAAAGATTGTGCTTAACTTCGTTATTTATAAAAAAAGAATTCCCACTTACAAAGCTAGTATTAACTCTATTTGAAATAAGTTCAAGAAATTTATTTTTTTTGATAAAGCAAAAATTATAAATATGCTCTGTAGTTTTTATATTTTTTTCAGAGCAACTATTTAAGTACTTGAGATTATAGCTTTTTTCTAAAAATTCTTTTATGGTAATAAGGATTTTAATCTCTTGAG
>CAYJHF010000049.1:2975-14601 GCA_964369905.1 uncultured Mailhella sp.
TCATTAAGTAAAGCTAAGTTAAAATCCACAATCTCATCATAACCGTATAAAATATTTTGAAAGTCATAATATGAAATTTGTTGATTACCAAGATCAATTTTTTGAATTTTTCTTGATCTGACATCGAGAAAATCAAAAATTGCTCCCTGCCCTTTTAAATCAATTATGCGTCCTATATCTCCTGTCCTATAGCGAATAAGGGGCATGGCTTCACGAGTCAAACTTGTTATAACTATTTCCCCAAATTGATTTGTGGGCACTGGCCTTTGCTCTTCGTCCAAAATTTCCACATAAATATCAAGACTGCGTGTGGCAAGCCCAAAATAATCCCTTATTTTTCCTTTTTCCTCCACCGCTGCCCCTAAACCAAACTCAGTTAAACCATAATGCTCAAAAACTAAACAATTAAAATTATCCGACACTTGAAATTTTAATTGCTCTGAGGTTGTATCGCCACTTAATAAAACAGATTTTATGAATTTTTTTAAATTTGAATTTTTTGCAAATTGTGAAAGGGCTAAAATATGCCAAGGAATACCTATTAAGCAATTAGGTTCAAACTCTATTAGTTTATTGGTTAATTCTTGATAATCTGTTGTAAAGCTAAAGACTTGGCAATCAATTCCATGCCTCTCCATGGCATTTTTCATTAAATTACCTACACTGCCAGCCCGCTCACCGGAAAACAATACTGCCACCTTATTGTCATTTTTTTGTAAAATATGCTCCATGCCATAATAAAAAAAATCCGTGGTGGCTTCTAAATCATTGCTTGAAGAATAAATCCTCTTGGATTTCTTTGTTCCTGAGCTTTCAACACTAATCATATTTTGCACACTATCATGGGGAATGGCCAAAAAAATTTCTTGATTTTTGGCTAGTTCTTCTTCAGCTGTACAAGGCAATGACTGCAAAAGTTTATCATGCCAATTAGCTACAGCTTCTCGCAGTTCTTTATATTTATTGCTTTCTATTGAAGATAAAAATAATTTAAATTCGGTCAAAGGAGTTTCAAAATCAAAATTTTGAAATAACTCTTTATAATAATATGATTTTTCCTTAGCATAATTTAGTGAATTTAACAAGGCTTCATATTGCCAAGCCTTTAGGTAAAATTCTAATTTATCTAGTTCACAAATTTTTATTGCATAATAATTTTCAAGAAAGTGCTTTGCCTGAAAAGTTAAACCAAAATGAAAACTATTACAAAATAAACTGCTGACTTGTTCACAACTTTCTGCAATGTCAACACAAGGCATTTTTTTTCTACAATCAGAAATTTTCTTAAAAAATTGATTTTGCATAAATTTATCGATACAAACTTTGTTCATCTTGAGCAGTTAAATTATAAGCACAAAAAGGAATTAGCTTTTGCTGTCCACTTTTATCTGAATAAATATGAATACAGCATTGTTTTAGCCTGTCTAAATCAAGATTATAGGCGTCCTGAAAAGCCATACAGCTAACGCTAAAAACTTCCTCCTTGGCTCTTTGAATAAAATTATCAAAAGCGGCCAAAGGATTTTTTGCATTATTATTTTCAGCTTTGCTTATACTATTAGCCCCCTGCCAAGACCTAGCTATGGAATTAATACTTCTTCTTGGTGCATTCTCTATAAGTTCAGGTATATTAATGCTTGCCTTACTTTGATTTTGATTTTTTGAAATAGGCTTTAAACTTTTGTCTTTGTTAATAAAATATCTGGCATGAAAAGAACATAAATGATGTTCACAATCAGAAGCTAAGGCATCTTTAATTCTCACCTTGCCTAAACTTTGCTCCTCAAGGCTTTTTAGCACTTGCGGTAAAGTTATATGAACTTGATTTGAAACTAAATTTCGCCCAGATAAAGTCATGGGTTGAAAATGCACTCCTTTAACTGTGGGAAAATTATCTAAGGCAAAATTCAATAGCTCACCTAAAATGTGCTCGTTAATTCCTTTGGCTATGGTGCAAACCAAAACCACAGCTAAACCAGCCTTGGCACAATTTGCAATGGCCCTTTGTTTAACCTCCAAAAGCCTTGCCCCACGCATTTTAAGATTAACATTATCACAAAGGCCGTCAAATTGCAAAAATACCCATGAAAGTCCGGCTTTTTTTAACTCAAAAGCTAAGTTCTCATTTTGTCCCAGAACTATTCCATTGGTATTTAATTGCACAGCCGCAAATTTCTTATTAGCTTCTTCAATTATTTCAATAAGTTTTGGGTGTAAACTTGGTTCACCACCTGAGAGTTGCAATATAATATTTCCTGCCTTTTCATATATCCAATCAATTTTTTGTTTTATCGTAGACAATTGTTCAAACTGTCCATTTTGACTATTCTTAGCCGAAGCAAAGCAAACAGGACAAGCTAAATTGCAATTTTCAGTAAGCTCAAGCAAGACAGTGCAGGTGCTCTGCCTATGCTCACCACAAAGCCCACAATTGTGTGGGCAAGTCTTATTGCTCAAATGCAATGGACTAAGTTCAGATTTTACTTGTTTAGCAAAGTCACGCTCCCAAGATTCAAAACTTGGTTCCCCACTCCAAACCACGCTTTCAAAATCACCATGCAGAAGACAGTTTTTGCGTAGTAAAACCTCATGCTCAACACGCACTAAACTTGCCTCTACAGTATTTAAGCATATAGGACAAATACTTTTAGTCTTGCGAATTAAATCCATAATCCTAAAAATCTTCCTTTTCAGATCTAGGATCAATCTCATATTTTTGCAAAATTTCTAAACACTTTTCAAACACTTTAGCAACCATATTAGCACAAATTGCCCCACCGTGAGCCAGTCGGTTAATATTCATGGAATTATTTTCATTTAGTCCTAAAATATCATCGCAATAATTACTTTTATTTTGGCAAATCTCACTATTAAACCAGTCCTCAAGCTCTTCCCACATTACAGCTTCCCTGTCATCACCCCTATCACTATCACTGCCCTTAGCTGTATATAAAGAAATAAGGCAAAGTCCACCGGTTAAAGCACCGCAAGTTTTCCCCCCATTGGCAATACCTTGCGCTAGAGCATTACTAGCCCGCACCAAGGCAGGATTTTCTTGCCCCTGCATTTGCAAAGCCAATAGCATTAAAATTTGTGAACAGCTATAGCCCTTACTGCCAAACTCAAAAATCATCATTTGAAGATCTGTCATGATTTTTACTTTGCCAAGAGAAAGCTTTTTTATAAAAAAGTTTTCCCCCAGCCCCCCTTTCAAAAAATTTAAGTGTATTACTTATCCTCTAAAATTCTTTCAACTTCAAGCATTTTACCTAGGGCAAGCTCTTCAGGAATATAGGTAAAACCACATTTCGGGCATCTTGGCAGTTCCACTTGAAAATTACTTTCCAAATAGGTAATATCCACAGGCATTTGCTCTAAGGGTAAATTACATTTTTGACATAGCCAGCCATCGCCCTTAATTTCCTTTAATTCTGCACGCATACCGACTTCCTTTATTTTTTATTACAGCAAACTTCTTGAAATAAGGCAGCCTGTTTTTCATTGACAACACCCGGTACTACCATGCGATGACAATAGGCATTATAAATTGTATAGCTGCCATCTTCTTCCTTAGCATATTCCACCCAATAAGTAACCAACCTTGGCTTATAAGCAGCCAAAAAATGTCCGCTGTCTTGATTATAAAGAGCTGAATTATTTTCATTGGCCTTTATAATTACTGAAATAATATCTTCTTTTAAAATATGCCTTGTGGCAATTTTTTCTATAACTTCATTAGAAATATTTAGATTAATTTGATTTTCTGGCATAGAATACTCTTCTCCCCAAAACTCTTTCAAAATAGATTTTTTAAATTCAAGGCGTTTTTCTTGTCTTAAATAAAGTGGTTGAATGATTTGTTGAGCATTTTCTAAATCATCTTCACTTGAAAACAATAATTCCAAAATATGTAGGGTTTTTTGCCCTATTTTTTGATATCTTTCACGGCATATTGCACAGTAAACCAATAAATCATGCTCACTCTCATTTTTTCGATGCTCTAAAAAAGTATCGGCAATTTCAGGCTTGGCACTAGCAGAAAGTCCACCGTAACCGCAACATCTTGTACGCTCCTGTCCATATTCAAATTCAACATAACTTTGATTAAGTGAATTTAATAAACTCCTTACTGCACTTTGCATTTTTGCAAAACTTCTTGATGAACAAGGGTCGTGAATGGCTAAAGTTTGATTTGGCAAAAGAGCATTTTCAGGTTTTGGCATTTTTTCTAGAATTTCCCACAAACTTATTTGTTCAAGCTCTGGGAAAAAAGTTTTATAAAAATCCGAACAGGAAGCACAGGCAAAAATGTAAATTGGACGGCCTAGGCTCTCCCAATTTTGTTTAAATTCCTCAAGGCTTTTGTCTAAAAATTTACTTTGCCCTGCCCAATTGGCCGGCATACCACAACAACCTAAGTGAAAACCAACACCATCTGATAAATTTTCACGCAAGTAAGCATAAGCCATGCTAACATTTTTTGCTAAAACCGTGGGTAGTTGACAGCCTGGAAAGAAAATATATTTATTAATTTCTTTGTGATCTTTACGAATAAATTGAATAAGTTCTGAGTTGCTAAAGGCCATATCATCAAGGGCAAATTCATGGGCAGAAGGTGGCATACGTTTGGTGTCAACCATTTCTTTACGCGCAATAGCTAAATATTCACCCATATTTAAACCCTGCGGACAAACTTTCTCGCAAAGTCCGCACTGCGTGCAAGCATTGATCAAACCATTGGCTTGGCGAATACCCTGCACCACCGATAAATTATTATAAACCTCACGCAAATATCTTTTAGGATAGCTCTTATAATTTGCCAAATAACTACATTGCTTTACACATTCAAGACAGGAACATTGAATACAACGCTTTGCCTCTAAAATTGCCTCTTCCATGCTAGGCTTATTTCTATCTTGAAAATCTACAGGTTTTATTACCGCAATATCGTCAATATTTGTATAAAGTCTTGTTTCATAAGAAGCTTCTTTTTCTCTGGCTATGCTAGGGTCAACATCTTGAAAAATTCTTTCTATGGAAAGGGCGGCTTTTTTGCCCTCGGCAATGCTTTGAATAAAGCTTGTTAAATTCTTTGAGCCACCAAGCAAGACTTTGGGATTACTACTGACCAAGGTTAATGGGTTTACTGTAAGACTTTTTATTAGTTCAGAATTTAAAACAAAGTTATCATCTAAAGACAAATAAACTAAGCTAAAATCTTGGAGCAGATTTTCTAAAAAATCAATTGTACAAACTTCAAGAGGTGAAAAGTTAACTTTTAAATTTTTTAGAGTAGTCAAACAATCGCTAAAAGCATTTTGAGGTAAAAAAGACTTAGTTTTTTCTAAAATATCCTTGCCAATTTCCTCATAAAAATAAAGATTAATTCTATGCCCTTTTTTAGCCAACTCAAATGCTAAGACAAAACTAGAAAGACCAGAACCAATTAATGCAATGGATCTTCCTGTACTGGGAAAAGGCATTATTTTTGCGCTTTTGGTAGTTAAAACACAGGCTTTTTCCAGTTGTGGTAAATTTATGCCTTGATCTATTTTTGAGCGAATACAAGCCTCTTGACAAGCCCCCTCACATAAAAAAGCTGTCAACATGGAAAGAGGCAAACTTTTATCCAAAACTTGTCTAGCTTTGTCCTTCTTGTCTTCTGCCATAAACTTAATAAAACTTCTGGCGTCCACATGCAAAGGACAAATACTTTGGCAAGCAGGTGCTTCTTCTTGAATACACTGAGCTTCAAATTTTCGTAAAATTTCTTGTTCCATAATATTTCTCCTCTAATTAGTTCACGCTGAAAAACACAATTTTTGTGTTTTTCAGAAAGGCACACTGGCTTCGAGTTCCACGATGTGGACGCCTGAAGTGAATTCAGGCTAACTCTGTGCCGTGCAAAACTTTTGTTTGCACAAAAGTTTTGGTTAGCCGATGCTTCAAAATCATTTTTTGAAGTCAAAATCTGCAAAAAAATTGCATGTCCCATGCTTATTTCTTGCAAATTTTTTAGTATTATTTGGTAAGAATATTCTTTGCTAACAGATAGTTATTACTATTTTCAGCATCTAATAATTAAGGCTTATTATGAGAGAGCTTTGCACATTATATTTAACCAAATTTTAAATTTGCAATATTTTTTCATAAAAAAATAATCGTACAACAATCTAAAAAGTTCACGCTGAAAAAGTAAATTGTTGACTTTTTCAGCGTGGACATAAGGGGGTTTTTGGGAGAAAATTTTTACAAATTTTCTCCCAAAAAAAGCACCACAATTAAACGTTTTTCAAAGCTTCAAGCACCACATCAGGGCGAGCAGGAACTTTTGTTATTTTCGCACCACAAGCATTTGTAATGGCATTTAAAATGGCAGAATGTCCAGCTGTTAGTGGTAATTCACCAACACCGCCAGCACCATAAGGTCCAAACTCTCTTGGTTCTTCAAAATAATGAAGTTCAATATTGTCTGGAATGTCCTTGATATAAGGAATACCACCACCAATCATAGTGGCATGCTTTTGGATATCTTCAAAGTCTTCGCTAAGAGCAAAGCCAATACCTTGAGCAATACCGCCGTATAATTGGCCATCAACAACAGTTTTATTGTTGATTTTACCAATATCAGCCATTAATATCATTTTATCAACAGCAACCTTGCCTGTGGCAAGTTCCACGGTAATTTCAGCCATAAATACGCCATACATATAAACCATAAATGGATTACCTTGGCCATTTTCATCGCAATGTGTTCCAGGAATGGTGTAGCTTCCGTCATATTTGACTTCTTTGCCGGCAGCCTTTAGCTCTGCATAGTCCATATAGGTTCCATCAGACTTTTTAGCAGCTGCAAGCAGTGCCTCACAAGCAACTCTGATGGCATTACCAATAACTACTTGAGAGCGTGATCCACCTGAAGGGCCGGAGTTGGGGCATTTTTCAGTGTCAGGCCATGTAAAGCGTAGTTTTTCAGGAGCAATTCCCATAGGATAGAGGGCTTCGTGTGCTGTGCCGATGGCACCAATATCAGCACCTTGGCCATGATCTTGCCATGAAGTACAAACGGTAATGCTTCCATCTTCATTCATTTCCACAAAAGCACCGGCAGTATCAGGACCATCAAGACCGCAGCCATAGGCTCCAACAGAAATTCCAACGCCTTTTTTATGGGTGGCGGTGGATTCTGCCTTAGCTTTTTCAAGAGCTGCTTTATATTTTGGACGCAATTCTTCAATCATTTTTGGAAGTGAGTAGGAATCTGGCACTTGACCACTATTGTTGGTAGAACCTTTGCGATATACGTTTTTATAACGAAGCTCTAGGGGGTCCATGTTTAGCTTTTCAGCAAGACGATCCATTAAAAGTTCGGAAGAAAGGAAGGATTGAGGTGAACCATAACCACGGAAAGCTGAGCCCCAAGCGTGGTTTGTACAAACTGTGCGTCCTTCTCCGCTCATATTGGGAATATCGTAACCTGAACCAATAAATTGAGCACCTCTAAGAGTTAGCAAATCACCAAATTCTGAATAAGGTCCATGATCCACATCATAATCGGTGTCCATAGCAAGGAGTTTACCTTCTTTATCTGCCGCAAATTTTGTGGTAATATAGAAAGGTGAGCGTTTACCTGTATATTGTTGTTGCTGGCGATAGGTATAACGCAAGAAACAAGGACGACCTGTGGCCATGGTGGCAGCACCAACAAGGGCTTCGGAAGTTGGTGAGAATTTATACCCAAAAGTTCCGCCCATTGGATTGGCTGTGATTACAATATTTTCAGGCTCAAGTCCAAGACCTGGAGCAATCATGTATAAATGTAAGTGTACCCCAATGGATTTTGAGTGAATATGCACCTTGCCATCGTCTGAATAATAAGCAAAGGCTACGTCCGGTTCAATGGGCATATGAGGTTGACGGCTTGAAAGCACGCTTTCTTCCACCACCACATCAGCACTGTCAAAAATAGGAGCTGTATCAGCGCCTTTAGCCAGTTTTTGATAGTAATAAGTATTAGGAGTGCCGGGGTGAATTTCAATGGCATCTGGGTCTTTAGCAGCAAATAAGTTCATATAAGCAGGCAATGGTTCAAGATCTAACTTTACTTTTTCAGCGGCGGCCACTGCTTCTTCATAAGTGTTGGCACAAACCATAGCAACAGCATCACCATATTGGAATACCTTAGTATCACAAAGAATTGGTCTATCCCAACCATCACCAAGGTTAGATGGGAAAGTAATAAGGCCTGTAATGCGATTCTTACCTTTAATATCTTTATGAGTCACAACTTTGACCACACCAGGCATTTTTTCAGCTTCTGCTGTGTCAATTCCTTTAATATTTCCGTGAGAAATGGGGGATTGTACAAGAGCAACATAAAGAGCATCAGCAGGCAATTTGAGGCCTAAGTCTGTTCCATAATCGATGGTGCCGGTAACTTTGGCAAGGGCGGTTGGACGTGGATAGTCTGAACCCCAGATTTTTTTGTCAGCCGGCATTTCAAAGTCAAGAGAAGAAGCAGGCTTATCTCCACGCAAAACTTCGGCGGCAGCCATTACAGCATCAACAAGAGGAATGTAGCCGGTACAACGGCAAACATTTCTATGTTTTTGAAACCAATCTCTAACATCGTCACGGCTTGGGCTAGGATTTGTATCAAGCAAAGCCTTAGCAGAAACGATAAATCCTGGAGAACAAAAACCACATTGTGCTGCGCCAAATTTCATCCAAGCTTTTTGTAATGGATGTAATTCATGAACGCAACCAACGCCTTCAATGGTAGTAACCTTTGCTCCATCGGCAAGTCTACCCATTTTTAAAACACAAGAACGCACAACTTTGCCATCAACAATAACGGAACAAGCTCCGCATTGCCCTTCTCCACAACCGACCTTAGTGCCGGTTAATCCCAACTGCTCACGCAAAACTGTGGCAAGAGTTGCATCACTTTTAGCGAAAACATTACGTTCAACACCATTAACATAAAAAACTTTCTGAATCATTTTAAACTCTCCTTTTATACAATAGGTTTATGAAAAATCTCAGCTTATTCCTTTTCCAAAAGAACAAGTAGGATAGTGACATTCAAGACAACTTTCACATAGCCCTCCATGGGCTAAACGTAAAATATCGTGCTTTGTAACACGAAGCCCGGCCAAAAGCCAAGGCATAATAATATCTAAAACGCTGGCTCTATGGTACATCACGCAGCCAGGCAATCCAACAATTGGAATACTCCCCTTATAAGCAATCATAAACATGGCCCCTGGGAAAATTGGTGCTCCATAAGTGATTACTTCACTGGCCACTTGCTTTATTGCTGCCGGAGTTTTATCATCGGGGTCAACGCTCATTCCACCTGTAACGGCAATAAAGTCAGCCCCTAATTCTAAAGCATTTTCTATGGCTTCAATTATTATTTTGGGTTCATCAGGTGTCATTTGCCAAGAAATTAGTTCACAATTCCAGGCTGAAAATTTATTTTTTAATATGGGAGTAAAGGCATCTTTAATTCTTCCCTTAAAAACTTCACTACCGGTGACAATAAGACCAATTTTCAATGGTTTGAAAGGTATAACAGTTAAAAGAGGTTCTGAATTTTGACAGCATTCCTCCACCGAACTTAGTGAAGTCTCACTGACAACTAAAGGAATAACTCTGGTGCCGGCAAGTATCTTACCTTTTTGCACCTCTTGTAGGCTGTGGGTAGTGGCAATTGTGACATCGGGAATACTGTTTAATCTGTCAAGTAGGGGGATATTGATTTTTAAAAGTCCTTGCAGATCAGCTTTTATATTAATTTTTCCTTCAACCGGCGCAGTGAAACTTGTATTTGGACCACAGATGGCCTTGGCAATACGGTAGGCGGCATCATCTTCATGAACCAAACCTTCATGCTCTTCCCAAACATAAAGATGTTCTTTACCAAGCCTTAAAAAATGCTCTACATCTTCTTTTTTTACTATATGCCCACGAGAAAAGGCCACCTTTTTAGCTTTGCCTGGGCTTATTTCTGTAATATCATGGCATAATGCCATTCCTATGGCTTCAGAAACTAAAATGCACTTCATAACTAACTCTCAAAAAAGGAAATCAACCAGCCAAAATATGGCACTTTACTTGCTTTTGACTTATGGTTAAGTTTGCCCTGCAAATTCTCCATAAAACTTTGCACAATAAATTGTACAGAGCTTCTTTTTAAAAACTAAGTGAAAACTTTTGTATCAAACTTTTTGTTTTTTTGCAAGGAGAATAAATATACCTATTATAGAACGATAAATTGACACTGAAAGCAAAAGGCAAGAATAAAAAAGGTTTTGCTCCTTCGGTAAATAATTGCTCTTTGCAAGATAGTGTGGGCTGGAGAAGTTTCAATCTTTTTGAAGCTGTTATAAAATCCCTTGCTTTTGCAGTATATATACTGTACTTACTCTCTCACGTTTTATTATTTAAAAAGGTTTTTTATGTATTATCTAGAACAATACGGAATAAATGAGAGGTTTATTGCACTTGCAAGCCAATTTTCAAACTTGGAGTTAGCAAGAGTTATAGCTCAGCACAAGGGAATTTATAAAATAGCTTGCGAACAAGGTGAAAAGCTTGCAGAAATTTCAGGAAAATTCAGCTTTGAAGCAAATGAACTTACGGACTACCCTGCTGTTGGCGATTATGTTATGGTGCAAAATGATGAACATTTCAAAGATCTGCTGTTGGAGTAAGTAATCAGTCACAAATAGTTGCGACAAATATTGATATTGTTTTTTTGTGTATGTCTTTGAATAACAATTATAACTTAAATAGACTAGAACGCTACCTCTCAATAGCTTGGGATAGTGGAGCAACACCTGTAATTCTTTTGACAAAATCAGATTTAGCGGGTGATAAACTTCAAGAACTTATTCAACAAGTTGAAAACATTGCTTTTTATACTGATATTATTACACTTTCCATGTATGATGATGACATAAAATCAAAATTTGCTCCATTCATCAAAGAGGGAATTACTGCCGCTTTTATTGGTTCGTCAGGTGTAGGAAAATCAACTCTTATTAATAAACTTTTAGGAAATGACAATATAGCCACACAAGAAGTCAGTTTTGATGACAAAGGAAAACACACCACCACAGGACGAGAAATTTTCTTGCTTGAATCGGGTGGAGTGCTTATTGATACAGCCGGAATGCGTGAAATTGGCATTGATAATGCAGATTTATCATCTTCATTTGCTGATATTGAGAAAATTGCCGAAAATTGCAAATTCAAAGACTGTACACATAATTTAGAGCCAAATTGTGCCGTGAGAAAAGCAATTGAAGACGGAATAATCAGCCAAAGACGATTTGATAGCTATCTAAAAATACTGCATGAAAACTCTTACGAGGGGCTTTCCTCCAAAGCGAGAGAAGAAGCTAAACTCAATAGAATGTTTAGTGAAGTCGGTGGCATGAAAAATAGCCGTAATGCCATACGTGAGAAACAAAAAAAGAGGCATTAGACTATGGAAAAATATTTTTTTGAAGCTTTTGAAAACATGGATAGATTAGGCCCTGGGAGTGAAGAATCAACTCTTTGGGCTAGCAAACATATTAATACAACACGCAAAGTAAAAATTTTGGACATAGGGTGC
>CAYJHF010000050.1:0-3366 GCA_964369905.1 uncultured Mailhella sp.
TATGATAATATATTGCTAATAAAGATAGAATTAGTAAGAAAATACAAAAAAATCCGTAAAGAATAAGCACAAAATATGCAATTTCTTTACGGATTATAAAATTAAAGTAATTTCAGGTGATAACTAAATTTAGTTATTTTACTGCTTTATAGGCCACACAAGCCACTTCAACTCGCATATCGCTCATTAGAGCAGCCTGCACTGTATTTCTTGCCGGAGCGTGCTCTGCTGTAAAAAATTCAGAATAAACCTTATTAAAATCAGCAAAGTCTCTTGTGTCATCAATCCAAACATCAACCTTTATCACATCTTCAAGGGCATAACCTGCCATTTCTAAAACGTTTTTTAAATTTTCTAAGGTTTGGCGAGTTTGAGTAACCATATTTCCGCACACAATTTGTCCATCTTTATCCCTTGGGACTTGACCTGAAACATAAAGAAAGCCATTAGCCTCAACTGCTTTAGCAAAAGGAAGAGCACCGCCTTTTGGAATTCCATAACGCTCAACTGACATAAAAATCTCCTAATAGTTTTTCAATTCCATAAATTTAACGAATAACTTTTCTTGGTTTTGAACCTAAGGGAGGGCCTACAATGCCCTCACGCTCCAATTGATCCATAATGCGTCCAGCCCGTCCAAAACCAAGTTTAAACTGACGTTGTAGCATGGAAATTGATATTTCTTCCATTTCAACAACTCGCTCCAATACTGTGTCATACATGGAATCAAATTCATGATCACCATCAAAATTATTACTTTCAACATTATTGTTTGCATAAACACTAAAGTCAATTAAATATTCTGTTTTACATTCTTTTTTCCAAAAATCTACTACGGCATTGACTTCATCATCTGTCACAAAAGCTCCGTGCATTCTTTGCAATGCCCCTGATCTTGGCTTAAAGAGCATATCCCCTTTGCCAAGTAAAGCTTCAGCTCCAACGGCGTCCAAGATGGTTCTTGAATCTGTTCCGCTGGTTACTTGAAAGGCTATGCGTGAGGGAAAGTTTGCCTTAATCAGCCCTGTAACCACGTCCACGCTTGGCCTTTGAGTGGCAATAATAAGATGTATGCCGGCTGCTCTGGCCAATTGGGCTAGTCTTACAATATTTGCTTCAACTTCCTTGCCTTTTTGCATCATTAAATCAGCAAGTTCATCAATGATTATTACTAAATAAGGTATAGGAATTAATTTTTCTTGTACATCTTGGACAGCATGATCAGATGAGTCTTCAAGATATTCTGTATCTTCTAATTCATCAGTCTTGGCTAAGTCTTGATTTTTTTGGCTGACAATTTTATTATATTCGGTAAAATTTCTAACTTTGTGACTTAAAAATAGCTGATAGCGTTGTTCCATTTCTTCAATAGCCCAATTGAGGGCATTTTTAGCCAAGTCCATTTCAGTCACAACAGGGTGTACTAGGTGAGGCAAATCTTCGTACATGGCAAGTTCAACCCTCTTGGGGTCAATGAGGAGTAGTTTTACTTCATGGGGCTTTGCTTTATATAAAATACTCAAAATAATAGAATTTAAACAAACACTTTTTCCCGCCCCTGTAGCTCCTGCCACTAAGAGGTGGGGCATTTCATCTAGCTTTCCAACACTTGGCTTACCAAAAATATCCTTGCCTATGCCAAGAGTGAGTAAAGATTTTGAGTTGGTAAAGGCTTCACTTTCAATAACTTCTCTAAAGCTTACTGTCTGTCTTTTATCATTTGGAACTTCAATACCCACCGTATCTGTGCCGGGAATTGGGGCTTGCACTCTAACAGCAATGGCTTTAATGGCCATGGCTATGTCTTTGGAAAGAACTTCAAAACGCTTGGCTTTAACGCCACGCTCAGGACGGATTTCAAACATTGTAACCACTGGGCCAGGCAAAATTTCTACCAATTGTCCGCTCACGCTAAAATCAAGCAATCCTTGAATTAATTTCTCACCTTTTTCGTTTAGGCTCTCCATGCTTGGAATATCTGAATCAGTTTCAATAAGTGATAAAAGTTCGGTTGATGGTAAAGATTTCTCTTGTAGCTCTTGTTCTTGGGAAACATCATTTTTGTCTATATTTTCATCGTCAGAATTAAAAACACTATTCCAAAAACCTCTTTTTTTTTCAGGATCTTGTTTTTCCTTGCTCAAACTCAAAGTATCGGAACTATTTTTTTTTACAAAATCTTCTTCATCAATTTTATTTTTATTAAAACCAAGAGGATCTCTCTCGTCATTATGCTTTGAGCTATTCACACTTTTTTTTTCTTTTACTTCCACATCAATTGTTTTTGCTTCTTCAAATTTTTTATTGCTTGAAGACTTTGGCAAGGCAGGTAGTTTATGAGGAACTTTATTTACAACTGATTTTGTGCCACGAAAAAAACCTGAAAGAATTTTAGAAAAATAAGTAACCC
Organism: uncultured Mailhella sp.; assembly: GCA_964369905.1. Classification (GTDB taxonomy): domain Bacteria; phylum Desulfobacterota; class Desulfovibrionia; order Desulfovibrionales; family Desulfovibrionaceae; genus Taurinivorans. The sequence goes on from CAYJHF010000050.1 coordinate 2,411, forward strand.
AAGAAATATTAAAACAAAGTTGTAAGCCAATAAGCATTAAAAAGAACCAAACAATTGCACCGCCAACAGGATTAAAAAAATCGTGGGTTTTGGCATAAAGCCAAGCTCCTAAAAAACCTCCACCCTGTATATCATTCAGGCTAATTATAAAGGCTTCGGAAGCACATAAAATAAAAGCAGATAAAATAAAATAGCCAATCATGCTATACCAAGGTATAATAACCCATTTTGTAACTAAAATTAATCCAATTGCCAGAAAAAAAAGTACAAAAATATAGGAAGCAAGGCCAAAAGTGTCAGTCAAAACTCCTGAAAGATAAGCTCCAAAAGTTCCGGCATAGTTTTGAATGGTATAGGACGAACTCACAGAGCGGTTAAAGGTGGGGTCTGCAATGTCATAACTCCACAAACTCAAACCAATGAGTAGACTCATAAACAATAAGAAGAGTCCAAATAATTCTCTAAAGTGTCCGGGGCTTTTCGTAAGCACTCCTAGTTCCTACCTGAAAATTTTAAATTATAAAAATACAGGGTTATTATTAATTATTATATACGATTATAAACAAAAACTATTCTCTGCCGAGGTATTCATCACTTCTTGTGTCAACCTTGACTTTATCACCAAGCTTCACAAAAGGAGGAACTTGAATTACAATGCCTGTTTCCAGAGTGGCCGGTTTTGTTACATTGCTTACTGTGTCGCCCTTGGCAATATCTTCGGTTTCAATTACTTCAAGCACTAAAGTAATGGGGATTTCAATGTCAATGGGTTTACCTTGGTACAATAGAACTTTAACACCTTGAGCTTCTTTCAAATAATGTTCTTTTCCACCGCAAAACTCAGCTTCCAATTGCAATTGTTCATAGCTGACCATGTCCATAAAAACCAGTTCTTTTCCTTCTTTATAAAGGTATTGCATTTCCCTTTGTTCTAAATCAGGGCGTCCCACTTTTTC
>CAYJHF010000050.1:3376-14500 GCA_964369905.1 uncultured Mailhella sp.
TCAACAACACGCCCATTCAAAATATTGCGCAACTTTGTGCGCACCATAGCCCCACCCTTACCTGGTTTAAAATGCTGAAAGTCAACAATTTCAAAGGGTGTACCATCAATCTCAATTTTTAGACCGCGACGAAAATCAGTGGTTGAATACATATTTACCTCACAAAATTTAAAAAATATAAACTCAGAATTACTTTCTAGCCTTATAACTTATATGTTCCACAACTGCAAGCAAATAAGCATTGCTTTATTTAATGTAAGGTAACAATTTGGAATAATTTATAAAAATACAAAGCTTGCTTTTTTCTCAAGGCTTGTTAAAGTGTTTTTTTATCTGTTTAAATTATATATTAACTTACTGAATTAAATATTATTAAAAAATTTTGGTGCTTTTTATGCAAGAATTTAAATTTCCGGAATTAATCCTCGAAGAAACGTTATATACCCTAGAGCAATTGAAAAATGCCGGTCACGGCCTTGCCCATATTGCCTTGGCAGGACGCTCAAATGTGGGGAAATCCTCTCTAATCAATGCCTTAGCAAGACGTAAGCAATTGGCCAAGGTTAGCGCAACCCCCGGCAAAACTCGTTCTGTCAACTTATACCAAGTAAAATCACAAAATTTTTACCTGACAGATTTGCCCGGCTATGGTTATGCCAGACGCTCAAAGACTGAAAGGGCTTTGTGGGGAAATCTGATAGAACAATATTTGCTTGAGTGTGAAAGTTTGGCTGCCATTGCCATCTTACTTGATTGTAGACTTGATCCACAAGAGGTTGATGTGGCCATGGTGCAATTTGCCCTTGCCCACCATATTGAAATTATACCTATTTTAACAAAAGCAGACAAATGCACTCAAAAAGAAAGAGCCTTGAGGCAATCTCAATGGTCTGTGCTAATTCCCAGAAAAACTCCGCTTGCAGTTTCAGCCCACAGTGGACTTGGGCTTGAAGATTTGTGGAAGGATTTAATTGCTATGGGAAATAACTTTAATCATCTGCATCATATTGAACAAATTGACGAGGAAAGTATAACTCAAAATCAAGAAGTCGAAGAAGTTCAAGAGGCTTTAAATTTGGAAACTGCACCCACAAAACAAAAAATTCGCAGTAAAAGGGGAGCGGTGGCCAAGGAAAAAGAAAAGGCGCTGCAAGCTCAAAAACTAAAAGACAAAAGAAAAGCTCAGGCTGAACGCAACAGACAAAAATATCAAACAAAGAAATAACAATATTTTTAAGTCTTTGCATAATTCATTATGTAAAGTTCTTAGTTTAGGAAAATTATGCCATCTTCCACATTAAATCAAGCCCAACAAAAGGCTGTTTGCACTGCTGATGTTCCCATCTTAGTTATTGCCGGAGCAGGAAGCGGAAAAACCAGAACCATTGTTCATCGCATTGCCCATTTACATGAGCAAGGAGTTTCCCCGCACAGTATATTATTACTCACCTTTACACGCAAGGCAGCCCATGAAATGCTACACCGAGCCAGTCAGCTCTTAGGCACAGATTTACATGGCATACAGGGTGGAACATTTCATGCTTTTGCCTATGGTATTTTGCGCCAATTTCCGCCCGCATGGGCCAATACCTCTTTAAGTATTATTGACAGCTCAGATAGTGGAGCAATTATTAGCCATTGCAAGGAGCAAAAAAAAATTGGAAAAAGAGATAGGGCTTTTCCAAAAAATCAAACCTTGCTTGGTCTAATGAGTAAGGCCAGAAACAAGGAACTATCCTTAGAAGAAATTTTAAGGCGTGAAGGGCAACACTTATTGGCCTATTTAGATGAAATACTAGAAATTGAAAGACTTTATACTGAATATCGCAAAACCCACTTCTTGTTGGATTATGATGATCTATTGTTTGAATTGGAAGTAAATTTAAAAGAAAATAAGCAATTATTACAGTATATGCACGAACGATTTAGTCATATTATGGTTGATGAATATCAAGACACAAATAAGGTGCAGGCCAGATTGGTAAAGCTTTGCACGGGGACAAATCGCAATATTATGGCTGTGGGTGATGATGCACAGTCAATTTATGCCTTTAGGGGAGCTAACATTCAAAATATTTTAGAGTTTCCAAAATTATTTGAGGGCACAGAAATTATTCGCTTAGAAGAAAATTATCGCTCAGTGCAACCCATTTTGAATATTGCCAATGTGATTTTAGAAAATGCTGCTTATGGTTTTCAAAAAAATCTCTTTTCAAGGCGTGAGCATGATGGCAGTCCTTGCGTGCTCATTTATCGTCCCTTAAGTGATATTTCCCAAGCAAGACTTGTGGCTAAAAAAATTGCTAAACTGCTTGAAACTGAAAAACCTGAAGAAATTGCTGTTCTTTTTAGGGCCGGATATCAATCTTACCACTTGGAAGTAGAATTAAATGTCTTGGGTATTGCTTTTAAAAAGTATGGTGGAGTGCGTTATATTGAGGCTGCACACATTAAAGATATTTTAGCCTTTGCCAGATTAATTATTAACCCCCTTGATTTGCCGGCCTTTGAAAGAATAGCTTCTTTGCACAAAGGAATTGGGCCAAAAACAGCCCATAAAATGTTTGGTTTTATTGTACAAAATGATTTGGCAAGCCTTAAAAAGGCCTGTGCAAAATATCCCGAGCTTTGGGTTGATATTGAGCAAATAATGAAAATTCAAGCAGAAGTGCATAGGGGACAAAATGATTTGACAGAAAAAACAGATCCCGAATATGTGCTTCGCAAATTGATTGAAAATTATTTGCCTCGTATGGAATGGTTATTTCCAGATGATTATCCTCGTCGTCAACAAGGCCTTGAGGAATTAATCGCAATTGCTAAGGCTTATCAAGATTTAGCAGTTTTTATGGCGGATTTATGCCTTGAAAACCCCGATGAGAAAAATGAAGACGAGGGAAAAATTACTTTGTCAACCATACATTCAGCCAAGGGGCTTGAATGGGGTAATGTGCTTATATTGGATTTGGTGGAAGATCGCTTTCCTTCACGCCATGCTATGACTCGCTCAGAAGATTATGAAGAAGAAAGACGGCTTTTTTATGTAGCTTGCACCAGATCTAAAAATACCTTAAGTCTTTTTGCTCCTCAAAATATTTTCCAAAGAAGCCAAGGCTATGAAGAAAGGGCAGTTCCAAGCCCCTTTATCACAGAAATTCCAAATGACTTATACGAAGAATACTTTGAACAATATGGCGGTGTTTTAATAAAACGAGAAAAAACTATAAATACAACACCATATATAAAGCAGGCTGCTTTAAATAAGTCCAGTAATCACATAATCTACAGGCACACAACTGAAGATGAGGAAAACTCTGGGCAAAATGTAGAAAAACCTGTAAATAAAATTGAAAATGAGCAAGATAAAACTGAAGCACAAACTATTCAAAACAAAGGCCTTGGCTACTGCAAACACAAGATTTTTGGCCGTGGAAAAGTGGTGGAAGAAATAGATCAAGATAAAATAAGAGTAAATTTTAGTGGTTTTGGTTTAAAAGTTATAATGAAAAATTATGTGATTTTTGAATAAGCAAAACCCAATAACTCCAAAATTAAATGTTCCAAAAAATTCTTGCCAAGTGAGCAATTATGTGGAAATAATGTTTGTTTGCATTTGGTAAAATTTTTATTTTTGCAAGCTCTGTACACTAAATTTGCTAAAATTCAAAAATTTTGAAATTTGTAATGAGTTTTATAAAAATTAATTGTGTAGAAATCTTTTTTTATGTTTTTTAAACCAATGGGCTTTTTTTATAATAGCTCAAACTTATAGTAGTAAATTACGGTTAAATTATGGAGCAATTTATTCAACAAGTGATTAATGGCCTTGCCATTGGCGGAATTTATGCCTTGGTTGCCCTTGGCTATACCATGGTTTATGGAGTGCTTAAGCTGATTAATTTTGCCCATGGTGATTTATTTACCATTGGGGCTTACCTTGGAATGACGCTTTTTATCAGCCTTGGACTTTCCGGTAATTTGCCTTTGTGGTTGGCTATTCCTGTGATGGCAGCAATGGTAATGGGTCTTGTGGCTATTTTGGGCGGAATTTTAGAACGCACAGCTTATCGCCCCTTAAGAAATGCCAGCAGACTTTCTGCCGTTGTTTCAGCTGTTGGAGCTTCCATATTTTTTCAAAATGCCATTATTTTACTTTGGGGAGCGAATTATTATGTTTACCCCGAGGAAATGCGCCCATCGATTATAATTGACCTATTTGGCATGGGAGTTCCATTAATTCGTTTCGTTTTGATTGGTGCGTCCATTGTTTTAATGTTGGTACTTTACTGGTTTATTCATCGAACCAAAACAGGTACAGCCATTAGGGCGGCGGCCATTGATCAGGGTGCGGCTAAACTTATGGGTATTAATGTAAATAGAATTATTTCTTTGGTTTTTTTAATTGGACCTGGGCTTGGTGGTGTGGCAGGTGTTATGGTTGGTTTAGCCTATGGTCAAATTGATTTTAATATGGGTTTTTCCTACGGATTAAAAGCTTTTACTGCCGCTATTTTGGGTGGAATTGGCAATATTCCGGGCGCCATGCTTGGAGGATTGTTACTTGGTTTAGTGGAAACCTTAGGTGCGGCCTACCTAACCATTGCTTGGAAAGACGCAATTTCATTCTTAGTTTTGATTTTAATTTTAATTATGCGACCCACGGGAATTTTAGGGGAAAGGGTGGCGGATAAATTATGATGCGCTCAAAACCTCTTTGGCTTATTTTATTTGTCATTATGATGACAATTTTACCAAACTTTCTCAATACTTATTGGACGGCAGTTTTTGTAAGTATTGGGCTTGGAACATTGTTAAGCCTTTCTTTAAATGTTATTTTGGGGCAAGCAGGCATATTTAATATGGGGCATGCTGCCTTTTATGCAGTTGGGGCTTATGTGACTGCCATTCTAAATACTCGCTATCAAATTCCTATTTTTTTCCTAATGCCCTTGGCGGGCTGTGCTTCAGCCCTATTTGCCATGCTTGTTGCTCGTCCGATTATTCATTTGCGTGGTGATTATTTATTGATGGTTACCATAGGCATTGTTGAAATTGTGCGCATTGCCTTGGTTAATGATGTGGGCGGATTGACAGGTGGAGCTAATGGGCTGTTTGGAATTTCTCGTCCTGAAATTTTTGATATTAAAATCCGTAAATCTTACCAGTTTTATTATTTAATCTGGTTTTTTGTGGGTTTAACTGTGCTTTTATTTTATTGGCTCAACAATTCTCGTTTTGGACGTGCTCTTTCTTGTATTAAGGAAGACGATGTGGCCGCCGAGGGCTGTGGCATTGATGTGGCCAAATATAAACTATTAGCCTTTGTTTTAGGTGCTTTTTGGGCTGGAATGTCGGGCACACTTTTTGCCGCTAAAATGACTATTATTTCACCTGGTTCTTTTACTTTTTGGGATTCTGTGCTTTTATTTGCCGCTGTTATTTTGGGTGGAGGAAGCCAAGGCGGAGTTATTTTAGGTTCTTTCTTAGTTTTTGGTTTACCGGAAATTTTTAGAGGATTTGCAGGCTCAAGAATGTTAATTTTTGGCCTTGCTCTTATGGTTATGATGGTTATAAGACCACAGGGCATAATGCCACCAAGTCCAAGAAAATATAAATTATCAAAAATATCTCAAGAAAAAGCTAAGTTAGCTCATGAAAAAGTAAAGCAGAGCAATACACAAAACTTTCACCTGCAGTCAACCTTGGAATTGGGAGAGGAAAAATGAGTAATAAGGAAAATACCATTTTATCCTTAGATAGTGTGATTAAATCCTTTGGTGGACTTAGAGCTGTTAATGATGTGAGCTTTACAGTGGAAAAAGAGTCAATCATGGGTATTATAGGGCCAAATGGTGCAGGTAAAACTACGGTTTTTAATCTGATTACCGGAAACTATGTTCCTGATGAGGGTGATATAGTTTTTCAAGGAAAGTCAGTTTTAAAATTACGTCCCCATCAAATTGTAGAGCGGGGAATTTCCAGAACTTTTCAGTCCATACGCCTTTTTCAAAATCTTCCTGTCATTGAAAATGTATTGGCCGGAGTGCATTGTCGCATGAAGAGCGGACTTTTCGCTTCCATGTTTCGTTTCCCTTTTCAAAAGCAAGAAGAAAGTGCTGCCCTTGACAGGGCAATGCAGGAATTAGAGTTTGTAGGCTTGGCACACTTATGGAATGAAAAAGCCGGTAGTCTATCCTATGGTAATCAGCGTTTGCTTGAGATGGCCAGAGCCTTGGCCTCAGATCCAAAACTAATTATTCTTGATGAACCTGCCGGAAGTATGAATCAACCGGAAACGGCTGTGCTTATTAAACTAATCAGGGCCATACAAAATAGAGGAATTACTGTTATGCTTATTGAGCATGACATGGGGCTTGTGATGAAAGTTTGCGAAAAAATAGTGGTTATTGAATATGGCATGAAGATTGCCGAAGGTTTGCCTGTGGAAATTCGCAATGATCCAAGGGTAATTGAAGCTTATTTGGGCAAAGAAGAATAGTTTTTCTTTGGTTATAAATTATGGCAAATATTTTAGGAGTAACAAAGCCTCGTTCATGGAAAAACATGAATAAACTTGATTATAGTCTACTTATTGGCTTGACACTTTTTACTTGCTTTATAATTTATAAACTTATTTACAATGTTTCTTTGGATTTTGCCAATATAATAAATTATATATATCGCTATGATAAAGAAGGAAACTTTGTTTTTGGAGCTCTTAGTCAAGGGCTTTTCACAACTTTAAGGCTAGGCTTTTGGTCTATTTTATTGGCTTTATTAATTGGGCTTACGGTTGGTTCTTTGGCTGCTCACAAAAAGGGTTTTGCCGCCTTGCCATCGAAAATGTATATTCAACTAATTAGAAATACACCGCCCTTGATTTTATTGTTTATAATCTTCTTTTTTGCTTCCTATATTTTTACAGAACCACTTTTAAATTTTGAGTTTTACTTAAGCAAATCACCAAAAGTAATTCAGGATTTATTTTATACTTTTGTAGCTCCAAAAGGTAAGCTTGATATTATGTTTGCAGCAACACTAACTCTTGGAATTTATGAGGGTGCTTATTTGGCTGAAATTTTTAGGGGTGGGATTGAAAGTATTCCAAAAGCTCAATGGGAAGCAGGATATTCTCAAGGTTTATCAAGATTTCAAATTGTAAGATTGATTATTTTGCCCCAAACCTTTAAATTGGTTACTCCTGCTCTTGTTGGGCAGGCAATAAGTACTTTTAAGGATAGTGCCCTTGCTTCCATAATTGCTTTACCGGAACTTACCTTTCAGAGCACGGAAGTAATGACGGCGACTAATATTACTTTGGAACTTTGGTTAATTGTAGCTCTTTTTTATTTTCTTATTTCTTTTTTATTGGAGAAAATCGGTAAAGTTTATGAAAGAAGAGTAAAATGGTATAGCTAGTCGATGCTGAAAAATATAATAACTTTTTATAAATAAAATAGTTTTTATTTCGTATTACTCAATAAATTGGCTTTTATTCCGCTAATAGCTTTTATTCCGCTAATAGCTTTTATTCCGCTAATAGCTTTTATTTCGCTAAAATACTTTTTTTTCGCTAAAAGCTTTTATTTCACTAAAATGCTTTTATTTCACTAAAATGCTTTTATTTCGCTAAAAGCTTTTATTTCGCTTTGCTCAATAAAGCTATGTTTTTACTGCCATAAAATATAGGGGTGAACCAGTCAGGCTTTCACTATCATCGTCAGGCTGTAAATTTTTTCAGTCATGTACTTAAGTACACTCCATCAAAAATTTTTCGCCTTCCTTGCTATTAAAAGCCTGCCTTATTCCACCCACTATTTTATGTCACTAACCTCGCTTTTTACTCGGCATAATAAAAAACAATGGTGCAGCTCTACTTTATAAGGTGGAGCAAAAAGCGAATTTATGGAAGTGAACCCCCCGTCCTAATGCGAAGCACTGCTTCGCATTACTCCACCCCCCTTATAATGCCTTGGCAAGCCGGCATAAGGGGGGAAGGAAGAAATCAGTTAGATTTGTGTTAAAATAAATTAACCCAATATTTTTGCAAAAGCTAATATTATTAAATGGTTATTTTTCAGGCATAGTTTTTATATGTAAATCTGTTTGTGGGAAAGGTATTTCAATATTATTTTCAGCAAAAACTTGGCTGATGGCCAGACGCATTTTTGTTAAAGCACTTAATTTTTCGTCCAATTCTCTAATCCAAAATCTTAGCTCAAGGTCTAGGGAGCTTGCCCCAAAGTTGGTAAAGAAAATTAATGGTTCAGGATAGTGTAAAACATAATCTTGTTCTTTCACAGTCTTATCAATTAATTGCATAACAAGGGGCATATCCGATCCATAGGCCACACCAACAGCCATGGTACAGCGCACCATACGTCCATTATGAGTCCAGTTTATAAATGAAGTGGCTAAAAACTCTGAGTTTGGCACAAAAACAATGGCATTGTCATAGGTTTTTACTTGAGTGGCCCTAAGACTAACTTTTTTAATTACTCCAAAAATACCGGAAACTTCTACCACATCACCTTCCCTAATATTTTGCCCGAAGATAAGAGAAAAGCCTGCAAAAATATTTTGCACAACACCTTGTAAGCCAAGCCCAATGCCCACGCTAAGTCCACCTGCCACCACAGCCAAGCTGGTTAAACTAAAACCAATCACAGCTAAAATATATATGCCAAGCAGTCCATAAAGTCCAAATATAATGATTGTTTTTATAGGTGTGGCTAAAGAAACCACATTTTTACTTTGATAACCTCCCCAAATTTGATCTATATAATTACATGAAACAGCAATCAAGGAGCGAGTTAGATAAAAAACAGTTAGTATGCTAAATATTTGCACAGTATTAAAACTTACTTCGCCAACACTAAAGTTGAAATTACTCAAATTTTCAAAGAGATAGAGTCCGCCCGGATAGGCGAAAAGCCAAAAAATTGGAGTTCCGAAAGCAATAATTAAAACCAAGGGCATAATTAATGCGTGGGCTAAGCCAAAGAAGAAAACTTTTAAACCTTTTTTAGGAAAGTATTCTTGAGTTAATCCGGAAATATTTAAACAAGCAATTACTTGATGTATGCCAATAGCAATACAGCTATAAGTAACACTGGTTAAGATTGACAGGCGAAAATATCCCGAGATAATAAGAAAAAAGTCTAAAACAAGAACTGCCCTAAAACCATTTAAAATATAGCTTGGTAGAGGATATTTTTTATAATCACTGTGGGATATGCGATAATACATTACAATTACAAATGTTAACCAAATAAGAGCAACCAAGAGCGGACTTGAGGAAAGAGGGGGTAGGATTAAACTACCAGCAAAAGGATAAATCAAATGAATATAGGGTGATTTATCTGAGTTAACTTTATTATTTAGCCTATAAACTTGCCACGTTAGGGTAATTTGTCCATAGCAAAGCATAATAGAGGCTATGCTTGAAACAATGCGATAATAATTTCCTGAATTGTTGGCTCCAAGGTATAGGGCTGTGCCAAGAACAATAAAAAATATACTTTTCTTGGGAATATTTTTCCATAAGTCTTGAAATACAGCAGGTAAATAATTAATACTTCGATTTAAAAAATAAACAAGAATACTTAAAATCAATAATGTTGTGGCAACTTGGCTTAAAAATGAAAACCAAGCATCTCGTCCTTGTGGCAATTCACTGTTTATAATTAAGGAAAAATTTGTGGGTAATTTGTTAAAATTATTTATTTCAGAAATCCATGCTTGCACTGAAAATAAACTGCTTGCACTATATAAGTAATATTTAAGCCAAATGCTTGGCATAATTTTTTCATAAACAGCATTGGTTTTGCTCATTTCCTCCAAAATCTTTTTAGCCTCGGGAACATAGCCGGATAAACTATTGTGAAAGGTTGTATAGCTATTAATTAGCCTATTTACTGTTGAGGAAATTTCATTTGTGTTAACTGTTGTAATCGTTTGGAGATTTTTTTTCAAGGCATCAAGCTCAGCCAATCTTGCTTCTACTTGAGTAAAGGTTTGCTCAAAGGGTAAACTATGTCGCTCAAGATCATAAATTAGGCGATTGGTTTGTTTAATCAATATGGTTAGTTCATAGGGCTCTTCTTGCTTTGGTTGAAAAATAAGTTTTATATTTTGAAATGATTGAGCAACATTTCTGATTTCAATTCTATATTGAGCCAGATTTTCTTTTAAATAAGCTAAAATCTTATCTCTTTCAAGGCTTATGGTTTCAAGTTCCTTGGTTTGGCTTTCAAGTAAGGAGGTTACAATATCACTTATTCCTTCCACTTGTGTTACATTTTTAGGTAAAATTTCATCAATAATATTTCCATCTTCACTATTTATTTCCTGATCTGCTTGCTCTAAATTTGAGTGACTTTCAAGAACTTCAGTGTTTGAAGCTAAGGCTAAGGAATCAGATGATGAAATTAGCCCACTACCTACAAGAAGTATGAAAAAAAACAGTAAAAAAGATAATATATGTTTTTTCATAAATTTTCCTATTCAAATTTAGAGAGCTCTGCATAATCATTTTTTATAATAAAGCTCTCAATATATTTTTACTAAAAAAACTCTAACCGCCAAGTAATTCCAATGAATTAAAGGTAATAACAATTTCTTGATGTTCCTCTGTGGGAGGTGGGGGCAAGGTTTTGGTGCGCAAAATTGCATTGACTGCCGAAGCATCATAATCAGAACGGCCTGAACTTTCCACAATTACGGCATTTTGCACATTTCCATATACATCAAGGGTAATTTTAACCTTTACCGCTAAATTTGTTCTGGAATAGGTTGGCATACTCCAGTTTGGTTGAATGGCCACAATTATCATGCCGGCATAAACTTCATTAATTCCACCGCCACCGGGGCCACTGCCACTGCCTCCGCCTCCACCGCCAACTCCTCTACTAAGTCCTTCTTCTAACTCTGCCAAGGCTGATGAAGCACTGTTTGGGGCATTAGCTTCCACTTCCTTTTGGGCGGCAGCTAAAGCGTCTTGCAAGGCATTGGGATTTGTGCTGGGTTTAGGTTTGGAAACAGGTTTAGGCTCGGGGTCAGGCTCTGGTTCAGGCTCTGGTTCAGGCTCAGGCTCAGGTTCAGGCTCAGGGTCAGGCTCAGGGT
>CAYJHF010000051.1:0-14448 GCA_964369905.1 uncultured Mailhella sp.
ATATTTTTTTAATAGGGCATATAACCTGGAACGTGAAAGTCCGGCAATGGATTTATACTCATCGAATGAAAGCTCATTTTGTGTGATTAGTTCTGTAAGATATAGTTTTTCTAAAATGGCATTACATTTTTCTTTATATTCATGTAGGCTAAGTGGTAGATTCCAATCAATTTGCATAAAGGATTTATGTTCGTCATTTGAGAATTCTTGATCACCTTTTTTTTCATAGCAATTTTTGATATTTGAAATACGAATTTCAAGCGGTAGGTGTTGGGGGTAAAGTGTACATTCATTATTGGCAACGGCCATTGCATAATTTATGGTATTTTTTAGCTCACGAATATTTCCGGGCCATGGATAATTTAAAAGGATTTTTATAATATCCTTAGAAAAATCTTTCATATCCACTTTATTTTCTAGGCATATTTTTTCTTGAAAATGTTTGGCAAGCAGTAAAATATCCTCCTTTCTTTCTTTCAAAGGTGGTAAGTGCAGTCTACAAGTCTGAATTCTATAAAAAAAGTCAGATCTAAAAGAGTTTTCTTCAAGCATTTTAACTATATCACAATTTGTAGCGGAAATAATTCTAATATCTAGGGGATATTCTTTAGAGCTACCCAAAGGCCTATACACATTTTCTTGCAAAATACGCAAAAATATTTTTTGTACTGAGGGGGGTAATTCTCCAAGCTCATCTAAAAATAAAGTTCCGCCTTCGGCTTGTTTAAGTAGGCCATCATGGGCACTACTTGCATCTGTAAATGCTCCTTTTTCATAGCCAAAAAGTATGCTGGCGGCGAGGTTTTCAGGAATGCTTGCACAATCAACAGCAACAAATGACTTATGCTTTCTCTTACTGTTTTCATGGATATAGCGAGCAAATAATTCCTTGCCTGTTCCGGTTTCACCGGTAATTAAAACCGGATTATCTGTAACAGAATAGAGATAAGAACTTGATAAAGCAGAGGTTACTATATTGCTTTCCCCAAGAATACTTTTTTGTTTTGTTTCACTATAAAGTTTATCCTGATTTTCTTTAGCCTCTATGGCCCGCAACAATAATAATTTTATATCGTTTATACCAATATCTTTTTGTAAATAGTCAAAGGCTCCAAGTTCAAGGGCAAGGGTTCCGCTTTCAACATTGCCAAAAGCAGTTATTACAATTATTTTAGGTGAAGATGAAACATTTTTTAGATCAGTAATATAGCTTGTGCCCATTCCGTCAGGTAGCATCACATCTAAAAATACAACATCAGGTAAAACTTGTTGTGCCAATTTCATTCCGTCCACTAGGTTTGTAGCCGAAAAAAAATCTTGTTCCAGTTTTGTGCAAATTCTTTCAATTACATGATGTATGCCTTTATCATCATCTATAACCAAGATTGAAGCCATAATATATACCTTTTTTCAATTATATAGTTGGAAGAACAATTTTAAAACAAGTTCCGTTATATTGGGACGATGTAACAGTAATTTGGCCTTTATGTGCCATTATTATGCTGTGAACAGAAAAAGGCCCAAGCCCAAAATTACCTTGGTGCTTTTTAGTACTAAAATAAGGATCAAAAATGCGTTTTAAGTCTTTGTGGTGAATTCCGTTTCCTGTGTCGTGAACTGTTATGAGAACTTTTTTTACCTTGTCTTGCTTTATGTCTATGGAAATTGAGCCTTGCCCATCTTGCATTGCTTGCACTGCATTAATACATAGATTGTTAAGTACTTGATATATTTCTTCTGAAGAAAGTGAAATTAAGGCTTTGGGAACAAAATTATGATAGTTTAGTTTACAATTTGGACTTAATGTTTTTTCCATAAGACATATACTTGACTTTATTTCTTTATCCAAGAGCGTTTCAATTGGTCTTTCCTTTGTAAGGTAACTATTTACATTTATTTTTTTTATTATATTTTTACCATGGCTAATTACTTCTTCAATTTTATTTATATCTTTTGAAATATAAGATTTTACAGCTTTTATTTCACTATCTTTTTCTTTAAAATCCATAATTTCATTTTTAATAAGTTCTGTACAAAGGGAAATAGTGTTCAAAATTCCATTGACATCGTGGGCTATGCCACATGAAAAAGCAGCCAGTGAAGACATTTTTGCAGTATGTTGTTTTTGTTTTTGAGCCTTTTTTTTACTTTTTTGTTCCTTTACTTTTGAGATCAAAATAGATTTCTCAAGGCTGCTTTGGCGTAAAATTAAAAGTAAAATCAAAATAAGCAATAAGCTAATATTAATAACAATAGCTGTAATTAAAATTGTGTTCTGATATTTTTGATAAAAACTAATGGGACCATTAACAATAGAAGAAAAAATTGGAATTGAGGTGTTTCCCAGCCCGTATACTTGCAATAAGTCATTGTCCAATTGCAGTTTTGCTTCTTCTACCTTGATTAGCATTGGACTAAAGTTATTTTTCAAATAAGAATCTATTATTTCATTTAGGGCATTGGCATGAAGGGTTGGGGAGATGTATTGCCCTGCAATGCTTCCAAAGCCAACTGAATCATTCCAAACAGTAAAAAGCGGAGCTTTTATATCAATCAATTCTAAAGATTGTTTGTTGCCATGAAAATAGTAATCGGAGCTTGGAGCGGAAAAGTAGCCTATATCCAAAATTGCAGTTTGGGCAGGTAACTCATTTATAATATTGCTTATTTGTATTTTATTATGAAATTCAAGATATGAAAATTTTATATTAGGATATTTTCGTTCTAAATTGTAAAGTTCGGACAAAAGGTTTCGCGAACGTGAAGTTTTGTCATAAACAACTACAATATTATTGATTTTTTTAAAGTTAAACAATATAAAATCAAGAACAACTTCAGGCCTAATCACTTCTACAGTGGCACTAAAATTCAAATCATTAGTAAGTAAATTATAACTTTTTTCATCAAGTGCACAAAAGATAATTGGTGTATCCGGAAAAAGCATTGATGCATACATCTTTAAAAAATCTACACAACCATGGGCTATAATAAAATCAAACTTTATATTTTTATATTTATCTGCTAAAATTTGGACTAAAAGCTTAAAGTAGTCTTCACTTGCTGATGAAACAGGCAGATTTAAAAATTCTTCATAATAGTTGATAGGTATGTCAGAGTTCTTGAATTTAACATTTATTTTTTTTATAATTTCCATATCAAAGTTATTTGAAGCGTTAAATTCACTAAGATAGAGAATGTTTTTGGCCTTTATTTTGTTTATTTCGTCAGGGGATTTATTGCTTTCTACCTCATTGGCATAAGCTATATTTGCTTTGATTGGGTGAATTTTTACAAACCCTACTTCCATTGCAAAAGGAATTATATTTAGTGCAAACAAAAATAAAACAAATAAGGAATAATTTAAGAATTTTGTTTTTAGCATAAATACAACCTAAAATAACTTAGTTTGTATTGAGTAACATAAATGTGTACTTATGTAAATTATTTAATTTTTAGTTTCTGCTGTAATGTTATGATAGTTGGGTAAAAAACCTGCAAAGTTTTTCAGGTTAAAATTTTTGCAGATTTTTTACCTTTCTTTTTAGTGTTATTTTAATTTATGTTCGTAAATTCTTTACAATAAATTATGCAGAGTTTACTGGTTAAAATTTCGGGGTGGAGATTTGCCTTGTAATAAGTAGAAGAATTGGCATAGCAATTAATGTTCCGGTAAAGGTTAAAATTGTTGTCCAATATAGCTCAGGAATATAAGCAAGTGGAACAGCAGCGAGTAGTGGTGCTCCAATAACAAGGAATGGAACGTTAAACATTGCACCCTCAGAGGCTACACTTGTTTTAAATTCCGGATCCACCATGCGAACAAGCAATAGTCCTGTAGCAGAAGTTCCTGTGCAAGTACCAACAATATAAAGAGTTCTCTCAAAACCTAATTCAGGCAAACGTCTGCCAAACCAAAGGGCAACAAATAAAGTTAGTGCACTACCAATTATAACTGTAATAATAATTGGAACAAATAAATGTTGAATTGCTTGCACTTCAATACTCATGAAGACTGAAACAACCATAAAATCCATAAATAAACCGGTAAATCTTCTGGTGGTTGCATTGTCAAGCCAATGGCCAAGGTTGAGTTTTACCAAAGAATTTTGGGTTATAATAGCAAGAAGCATAGCCCACATAAAAAGCATACCAAAGCCTAAGGGTTTTATTGTTTGTGGCATAAAGGTTTGCCAAGCCACAGCAAAGGAATAAGCCACAAAATAAACAATAAAAAATATGGCCAAGTGATAGCCTAGGGATTCCATATTAGAAGAGTGAGTAATATTTGAAATTGTAGATATTTGATTATCTTTATCCATAATTCCTGTAGCAACTTCTTGAGATATTTCTTTATCTTCTTTAACAGTACACCAGCCCTTTTTTATTCCAAATTTTGCAAGGGGAACACCAATAAATGAACAAGCAAAAAAACCAAAGGCAGCAAAAGTTAAACCAATGTTTACAGCATTTGGAATGCCACCGGCCTCATACACAGTTCCGTAAGAAACAGCTTGTCCTGGGCCTTGTGTAAAACCTGCTCCAAACAAATAGCCTAAAATTGGATTTGTTCCTGAGGCAAAAAGTGAATCAAATACTGTAAATATGCCCAGTCCCAATAAACCTTGCATAGCATAAATCATAGCAAAAACACAACAAATCCACCAAGCACCTTTCCAGAAAGTTTTCTTAAGATTATTTGACTCACCTTCTGTTTTTAAAAGGCTAACTCCAAGCAAACTAATTACAAATAAATGAAAAGTTATGACTCCAAAACTACTTGGTAAAATTTCAATCCAACCCTTTGAACTCGGAGCTCCTATAATTCCGGTATTCATAAAAATAAAACCAAGTAAACCACCTATAATTGCAGAAGGTAAAAGCATGGTTTGAAAAATTTTTATTTTACTTCTTAGTAATGTTCCAAGAATAAGGCAAAGTCCAATCCAACCAAAAGCCAAGATATAGGGTGAAAAAGTCGCTTCCATCGTGAATCTCCTATGGGTTATGGGTTATATTATTAAACTAGTTTTCCAGTTTAAACACAAGCTTACCGCCAATATAAGTTTCTTGAACCTTAATATTTCTAATTTCCATGGGTGGGCAATTTAGCGGATCTTGATCTAATACAGCTAAATCTGCATACTTACCCACTTCAAGTGAGCCTTTTTCTTTTTCTTCAAAGTTTTGCCAAGCAGGATTAATGGTGTGCGCCCTAAGGGCTTCAAGGGCTGAAATTTTTTGACTTGCCCCAATTACATCTCCGCTTGAGCTAATTCTATTTACACAAGACCAAATCGAAAGTAGTGGATTTACCGGTAATATGGGCACATCGTTGTGAGAAGTAACAACAATACCTTTATCAATGGCCATACGCATGGGGTTTTGTTGCTCAACCCTTTCAGGGCCTAGGAAAATATGTTTATGTCTATCTCCCCAGTAATAAGTGTGAATTGTGAAAAAAGAGATGGTAATTCCCAAATTTTTACAACGCTCTAACTGTTCTTCCCTAATGGTTTGGGCGTGAATAAGTAAGAAACGATGGTCGGATCTGGGGTAAATTTTTAATATTTTTTCAATAACGTCTAAAATATTTTCAATGGCTTGATCTCCATTACAATGGATTACACATTGTTCATTTTTCAGATGGAATTCCAAAAGGTATTCTTCAAGCTTCTCCTTTGAAAAGCTTGGATAACCACACCATTTATCATCTCCTTTGTAAGCTGTGTGGTATGGTTTTGATAAATATGCTGTAAAACCTTGGATTGAGCCATCATACCAAATTTTTGGACCAAGCCTCTTTAATAATCTACTGCTATAATTTTCCATTCCTTTTTTGCCAATAAAGACAGGGGAAGGATTATAGGATAGGCGTAAATCTATTCGCCCCTGAGCTTCTGCTTGTAAAAAAGCGTGGAAATATTTAGGCTGTCCACAGCCTGCATCAATTGCTGTTGTAATTCCTTTTGAGTAATATTCCTTGCTCACTTCAACAATGGCATCAGCATATTTTTCAGATGGTGAGGCTGGAAAGTGTGTAAAAACATGGTTTACAACTGTTCCTTCTAGCACTCCGGTAAGATTATTGTTTTCATCACGCCAAATTACTCCGGCATGGGGATCTTTTGAGTCTTTTGTGTAACCAAAGTAATCCAAGGTCAAATTATTTACTGCACAAAAGCGAATACTAATGTGCATTACAACAATTTTATGCTCAGTGCTGACTGCGTCTAATTCTTCCTTAGTAGGAAATCTTTTTTCGGCTATAATTGTATCATCATAACCATAAGCCAAAAGCCATTCTCCCTTAGGCAATGTTTTAGCTTTTAGTCTTAGTTTTTCTTGACAATCGGCTATACTTACACATTCACCAATGGGTGGAGAATTTAAATTCACAAAATTAGCAAAAAATTCCACATATTGTAATAAATGCCCATGGGCATCATAAAATCCCGGAATAATCGTTTTTTGTGCCATATTAATACATTCGCAATCGTCATTGTTATACTTTAAAATTTCCTCATCTGTGCCCAGACATAAAATTTTATCATTACTAAAGGCTATTGCAGAAACAACTGTATTAAAAGTATCAAGGCATAAAATTTTTGCATTATACAAAATTTTTGTTGCTTTTTCCATATTCACTCCTTTTAGCAGGTTAATTGATAACTAAGCTTGGCTATTCCTAGAATGAAAGTGTGCAAAATGAATTGTGCAGAGCTTTCAAAATATTTGATCTTGAAAATATGCTTAGATTTATTCACTAGCAAAGACTATGCCAAAAAACCACACTTGATAACTATCTAAAATTATAAATAATTTTTAATTGGTATTGTTTTTTTAAAAAATTATTCTTCAAAAATAGGACTTATTGCGAGATATTCTTCAACCACAGGACTTTTGACAGAAAGAAAGCATTTCTAAAAAATCCTGAAAATCAAATATTTTTTAATTATTTTGCAGTGTTAAAAAATATTAAATAAGTAATTAATTCACAATCTAGCATATTAATAGAAATTGAATTTCAAAAACTTTTTTTATCGCCTTGGAATTACACGTTTTTTTTTATAAAAAAAATGCAAATTTCCCTTGCATTATTTTTTTTAGTCAATTAATATATTCCCAATGTACTCAATTATGCTTTAAAAGATGGAAAATAAATTATTATGGTTCAATTTTGAAGGCATTTTTTGAGTTTTATAACTAAAAAAGTGAGATGAGTTTTGCAAAATTAAATTTTATCTCATTAACCTTTTTTTTGAGGAAATAATGATGGAAGTAATTCAACTTGAAAAAAACCGTGATCCAAACTTTGTTAAAGAAGTTGAAGCTCACAGTGGTCAGAATCTTTCAAAGTGTTACCAATGTGGTAATTGTACAGCAGGTTGTCCTGGCGGTGAATTTTATGATCGTCAAGTCAGTCAAATAATGCGTGCAGCCCAAATGGGACTTAAACATGAAGCTCTTGCCAATAAGTCTTTATGGTTATGCCTTGGTTGCGCAACCTGTACAGCCCGTTGCCCCAATGAAATTGATGTGGCAAATGTTATGGAAACCTTGCGCGAAATGGCTAGAGATGATGGACTTGTTAATGACAGAACTATTGAAAATTTCTGGAAAGCCTTTCTTGACATGATTCGCCTAAATGGACGTGCTTATGAGGCCGGCGTTATGGCAGATTATATGCTTCGCACCGGTAGAGGCTGGAGTAACGTGGCCATGGCTCCCGCCGCCCTTTCTAAAGGAAAAATGCCCTTTTTGCCTCACCGCATTAAAGGGCGTGAAAGTGTGGCTCGTATTTTTAAGCGTTTTGCCGAAAAAAGGAGTTAACCTGTGAAAATAGCTTATTATCCCGGCTGTTCAGGTGAGGGAACATCAAAAGATTATGATGTTTCAACCAGAGCCATTTGTGATGCCCTTGGCATAGAATTTACAGAAATAGATGACTGGAGCTGTTGTGGTTCAACCCCAGGCCATTCCATTGGCCATACACTTTCAGGAGCCTTATCTGCTCGCAACTTAGTTTTGGCAAGTAAGATGAACGCAGATTGTGTTGCTACCCCATGTCCAAGCTGTCTTGCAAACTTAAAAAATGCAAAAATTCGCATGAATAATGCAGAATTTAAAGCTGACGTGGACTATCTTTTAGATGAAAATAGCCCATCAGATCTACCTGAAACCTATTCAATTTTGCAAATTATACTTGAAAAAATGAGCCTTGATGAAATAAAGGCCAAGGTGAAAAAACCTTTAACAGGCCTAAAAGTTGCTTGCTATTATGGCTGTTTAATGGTTCGCCCTCCTAAAGTTATGCAATTTGATAATCCGGAAAACCCTGTAAGTCTTGACAATTTACTAATTGCCCTTGGCGCGGAAGTTGTTCCGTTTTCAATGAAGACAGAATGTTGTGGAGCGGCCATGGGTGTGGTTGACAAGAAAATTACCGGCAGTCTTTCAGGAAAAATTTTAGCCAATGCCAAAGGCTTTGGTGCTAACTGTGTGGTTTCGGCTTGTCCTCTTTGTCAAATGAACTTAGACCTTCGCCAATTCCAAGCCGAAAGTGAAATGAAGCAAAAATTTAATTTGCCTGTATTTTACTATACTCAATTGCTTGGTATGGCTCTTGGCCTTGATGATGAAGCAACCATGTTAAATAAGCTTGTGGTAAGTCCCAATGCCGTGCTTGAAGAAATGGAAGATGTTCAGCGCAAAATAGCCAGAGAAAAAGCTGAAAAAGCAAAGGCTGATGCCCAAAAAGCTAAGCAAGATGCTGAAGCTAAAAAAGCCGCTGAAGAAAAGAAAGCTGCTGAAGAAAAAAAGGCCGCTGATGAAGCTAAACAATCCAAAGAGGATAAAAAACCTGCTGAAGATAAAAAAGCTGACCCTAAAAAACCGGCTGAAAAAAAAGCAAAACCCAAGGAAGAAAAATCCAATGAAGGAGCCGCATCATGAGAATAGGTGTATTTGTATGCCACTGCGGTAGTAATATTGAAGCAACCGTTGATACAGCGGCAGTTGCCAAAAAATCTTTAGAATATCCAGATGTAGTCTATGCAACAGACTCCATGTATACCTGCTCCGAACCGGGGCAAGATGCCATTGTGGACGCAATCAAAGAACACCGCTTAGACGGTGTGGTTGTTGCCTCATGTTCACCCCGTATGCACGAACCGACTTTCCGTCGCACTGTGCAAAGGGCAGGGCTAAACCCTTATATGTTTGAAATGGCAAATATTAGGGAACACGTTTCTTGGATTGGCAGAAATAGAGAGTTAAATACTGTAAAATCCAGTGAACTTGTACTTTTAGCCACTGAAAAACTGCGTCGTAATAAACCTTTATTCCCACAGCAATTTGACGTGACCAAGCGTGTATTGGTGATTGGTGGTGGTGTGGCAGGTATTCAGGCCGCTCTCGACTGTGCTGATGGAGGAATTGAAGTTGTAATGGTTGAAAAGGATACAACAATTGGCGGAAAAATGGCCAAGCTTGATAAAACCTTCCCCACCATTGACTGTTCAAGTTGCGTGCTTTCACCAAAAATGGTTGATGTGGCTCAGCATGACAATATTACACTCTATGCTTATTCAGAAGTGGAAAGCATTTCAGGCTTTATAGGCAATTTCACCGTAAAAATTCGCAAGAAAACCACCTATGTGGACTGGGATCTTTGCACAGGTTGCGGTGTATGTACGGAAAAATGCCCGGCCAAGAATTGCCCCGACAAATTTAATGAAGAAGTGGGAACCACCACAGCCATTAATATAGCTTTCCCTCAAGCCATTCCTAAAAAAGCAACCATTTATGGAGATGTTTGTCGCAAAATCCAAACCGGAAAGTGTGGAGTTTGTGCAAAAATCTGCCCCACCGGTGCTATTAAATATGAAATGGAAGATGAAATTGTAGAAGAACAAGTGGGGGCTATTGTGGCTGCCACCGGTTATGACTACATGGACTGGACACAGCTAGGTGAATATGGTGCAGGAGAGTATAAAGACGTTATTACAGGCTTGCAATACGAAAGATTGCTTTCAGCCTCCGGCCCCACCGAAGGGCATATTGTTCGTCCCTCAGATGGCCTTGAACCAAAGAATGTTGTATTCATTCAATGTGTTGGCTCAAGAGATCGCTCCATTGATCGTCCTTACTGTTCAGGTTTTTGTTGTATGTACACAGCAAAACAAGCTATTTTGACCAAAGACCATATTCCAAATTCTCAGTCCTATGTATTCTATATGGATATACGCTCCCCGGGTAAACTCTATGACGAATTTACCAGAAGAGCCATGGAAGAATATGGAACAGAATATATTCGTGGACGTGTTTCTACCATTCAACCCCATATTCGCCCCAATGGCGTTCAAGGTTACTTAGTTCGTGGTGCTGACACCTTGCTTGGTGAACCTGTAGTAATTGATGCAGACATGGTAGTTTTGGCAGTTGGAGCAGAAGGCGCTAAGGGCTCTCCTCAATTGGCTGAAGTTTTGCGTATTTCTTACGACAAATACGGCTTCTTTATGGAAAGTCACCCAAAACTAAAACCTGTGGAAACAAATACTGCCGGTGTTTACTTGGCCGGTGTTTGCCAAGGTGTAAAGGATATTCCAACCTCAGTTTCTCAAGGTAGTGCGGCGGCAGCCAAAGTTATGGCGCTCTTCTCAAAGCCAAAACTACAAAACGATCCGCAAATTTCCTTTGTGGACAACAGACGCTGTGTTGGTTGTGGAAA
The DNA here is from genome assembly GCA_964369905.1 of uncultured Mailhella sp. GTDB lineage: Bacteria > Desulfobacterota > Desulfovibrionia > Desulfovibrionales > Desulfovibrionaceae > Taurinivorans. The sequence continues at coordinate 10,730 of CAYJHF010000051.1, forward strand.
ATGTATAACTGTTTGTCCTTATCAAGCTATTAAGGAAGTTGAGTTCCGTGGACAATTAAAAGCGGAAGTTATAGAAACAGTGTGCCAAGGTTGCGGACTTTGTACTGCCACCTGCCCACAAGGTGCAATTCAAATTGCCCACTTTACGGACAATCAATTACTTGCAGAGGTGAATGCCCTATGTCAACTGTAGAAGTTAAAGAACGTAGAATAGTTGGTTTCCTTTGTAACTGGTGCTCCTATGGGGGTGCGGATACAGCAGGAACAGCCAGAGCTAATCAACCAACAGACTTACGCATTATTCGTGTTCCTTGCTCCGGGCGTGTGAACCCATTGTTTGTCCTAAAAGCTCTGATGAATGGAGCTGACGGCGTATTGGTTTCAGGCTGTCACCCTCGTGATTGTCACTATGCCCTTGGCAACTATTATGCTCGTCGCCGTCTTGAAACACTTAAAGAATTTTTACCAATTATTGGTATAGATCCTGATCGTTTCCATTATACTTGGGTTTCAGCCTCTGAAGGCCAAAGATGGCAAGAAGTGGTTACAAAATTTACTGAACACGTCCATAAACTAGGGCCTGCTCCAAAATGGAGTGAAATTAAACCTACTTATGATGTTAAATATGAACTGGCTGAAGCTGTTCGTCCTTTGGGTTGTGGTCAACACCCCTCCCTCGACGAACTCAAAGCTGAAATTAAAAAGGCTTTGCCTAACCTTGACGCTGTTTTTGGGTGGAAAAAAGGCTTTGATGAATTACACGCTGAACCCTTTATAATGAAAACTGAAGCCGATGTGGATCAGCTAATTTGGGGGCCCTTCAATGTGCAAAATCTTACAAACTTTTTGCCAAAACACAAAGGACAAAAACTTGGTGTAGTGGTTAAAGGTTGTGATAGTAAGAATATTGTTGAGCTTTTGGTGGAAAACCTAATTAAGCGTGAAGATGTGACAATTTTTGGCATGGGTTGCAATGGAACAGTTGATTACAAACGTGTTCTGGAAAAATTACCTGAAAATGCTAAGATTGAAAGTGTTGAAGCTAAAGCTAATCTTACTGTGGTAGCCAATGGGGAAAAATATGAACTCAAAATGGCAGACGTTGCTCAAAATAAATGTCGCCTTTGTGTAAATCCCAATGCGGTAATTTCTGACGTCTTCGTTGGTAAGGAAACTCAAATTCCTGAATGTAGTGATGGACGTTTACCGGCTCTTCGCTTCCTAGATGGTCTTAGCCTAGATGAGCGTATGAGTTTTTGGAAAGGACAAATGGAAAACTGCATTAGATGTTATGCTTGTCGCAGTGCTTGTCCTCAATGTGTTTGTCGTGATCATTGCGTTTCCGATAGTCGTGATCCAAGTTGGCTCACTCAAGAAGACAATGTGCAACAAAAAATGTTCTTCCAACTTATTCACGCCCAGCATCTAGCCGGACGTTGCACAGGTTGTGCTGAATGTGAAAGAGCTTGCCCCATGGATATTCCTGTTTTTGCCCTCAAACAACAATTTGGCAGAATAATCAAGAACATCTTTGGATATAGCGCCGGACTTGATCTCAATGCAACTCCACCGCTACTCGGCTATGAAGTTGAAGAAGCCAATATTAAGGAGCGTGAACTATAATGAGCACTTTATTTGCTACCCCAAATGCCCTACTTGCTTGGCTTAAAGAACTTAGCTCTGCTTACAGAGTTCTTGCTCCAAGGCAACAGGGTACAGTTTCTTTATTCAAACCCATCTCAGGCGAAGAACTAGACAATTGCCAAGATGTGAATAAAATATTGATGAGAACCACCATGTCAGCCAAGGAAGCTGTTATTCCTAAATGTGAAACCTTGTTTTATATGAAGGGTGAAAAAGATCCTGCTGATTTTTCAAAAATTATTCAGGAAATCATTCCTTCTGATGAATCCCAAGCAACCATTGTTTTTGGTGGCCGTCCCTGCGATGCAAAGGGTTTTCTCTGGCTTGATGAACCATATTTAAAAGGACCTTTTGTTGATCCTTATTACAAGGCTCACCGTGAAAAATTGGTAATTATCACCCAAGCTTGCACCAATGCTCTAAGCACTTGCTTTTGTAATTGGGTTGGCTCAAATCCAAGCGATGACAAAGGTTCTGATATTCTTTTCACTCCGGCTGCTGAGGGCTTTGTTCTCGTGGCTATTAGTGAAAAAGGTAAAGAATTACTCGAAAAATCAGGCTTTGGTATTGCCGGTGAGGAACAAGTTAGCGCTGCAAACACAGCTCAAGAGCAAGCAAAGGCTGAACTTCCGCCTGCAAGCGTAATCAAGGATATTCCTAAAAAAGTTTATGCTCGTTTTACCGATGTGGCTTTTTGGGAAAATGAAATTGAAAAATGCCTGTCTTGCGGAGCTTGTACTTTCCTTTGCCCTACTTGCCAATGCTTCACTATTACAGACGAAGGCAATCAGCTGGACGGAAAACGCATTAGAAGTTGGGACGGTTGTATGGCCAACCACTTTACCTTGGAAGCTAGCGGGCACAATCCTCGCTGTGATCGCGGGTTACGCTATCGCAATAGAGTTGGACATAAGTTCAGCTATGGCCGTGAAGAGGGCAGTTATAGTTGCGTTGGTTGTGGACGCTGTACACGTAGTTGCCCTGCCCATTTGGACATAAGAGCAGTTGTTCGCAATGCTTGTACTGATTTGACAGATCAAGGTGATGCTCTAAGTTGCGGTTGCCCTGTTGATGAAGATGAATTAATCTAAGGTGAGGAGAATATATAAATGAGTGAAAAAAAATGCGGGCATGGCTCTAATCCATACATTCCATATATTTCAACAGTTTTGGATGTCATTGAAGAAAGCCCTACCATTACAAGCGTTAGAGTAAAATTTAACGATAAAGAATCATGGGATAATTTTGATTACCAACCAGGACAAGTAGGACAGCTTTCTGTCTTTGGGGTTGGAGAGGCAACCTTTGTTATCAACTCCCCACCCTCCACCAAGAAAGATTACATTCAGTTTTCAGTTATGAGAACAGGTGAAGTAACTGCCGGAATTCACGCCTTAAAAGTTGGCGATCAAGTGGGTGTCAGAGCTCCTCTTGGTAATTCATGGCCTTGGGAAGATTGGAAAGGCAAAAATGTCTTTTTTGTGGGCGGCGGAATTGGAATGGCTCCCATCAGAACTGTGATGGAACATTTAATGGAACGTCATAAGGACTATGGCAAACTTAGCTTGCTCTACGGCGCTAGGTCCTATGCTGACATGGCCTATAAAAAAGAAGTGGAAGGCTGGCTAAAAAGCTCTGCTCTTGATTGCACGCTAACTGTTGATGTGCCAACTGAAGATTGGAAACACAAAGCCGGACTTATTCCAAACATTTTAAAAGAACTAAACCCAAAACCAGAAAATACTATTGCAGCCATTTGTGGCCCTCCAATTATGATAAAGTTTACCTTGCTAGCCTTTAAAGAACTTGGCTTTAGCGATGATCAGCTTTATACCACCCTGGAAAAACGTATGAAATGTGGTATTGGCATTTGTGGACGTTGTAATATTGGTGATAAATACGTTTGCGTTGAAGGGCCGGTATTTACCCAAGCCCAACTAAACGACTTGCCACCTGAACTATAATTTTTAGTTAAAATCGATGGGCAAATCTATTATTTAAATTTGCTATTTTGAGAGGGGGAACTTTTGAAAAGTTCCCCCTCTCAAGCTCTCCCCCACAAAACTTTTAATTAG
>CAYJHF010000052.1:0-14210 GCA_964369905.1 uncultured Mailhella sp.
CAAGAGAAGCTGCTGTGGGTTCGTTAATAATACGTTTTACATCAAGTCCGGCAATGCGTCCTGCGTCCTTGGTTGCTTGACGCTGAGCATCATTAAAGTAAGCAGGAACAGTAATAACGGCTTCGCTTACGGTTTCTCCAAGATAGGCTTCAGCATCAGCTTTTAGTCTTGATAAAATCATGGCTGAAATTTCTGGTGGACTGTAGGAACGGCTATCAACTTCAACGGCTGCATCTTGATTCTGTGCAGGTACAATGCGATAGGGTGAATGATCTTTCCATTTGGCTACTTCGGGGGCATCTGCCCTGCGTCCCATTAATCTTTTTACTGCAAAAATTGTACGCTCAGCATTGGTTACAGCTTGGCGCTTTGCGGTATCGCCCACTAATCGTTCTTTATCTGTAATTGCCACAACAGATGGTGTGGTGCGTCCGCCGTTTGGGTTTGTAATGCACTTTGGCTCCTTACCTTCCATAACGTAAACGCAACTATTTGTGGTTCCAAGGTCAATACCGATAATTTTACTCATATATTTTATTCCTCCAAATAAATTTTGAAAATTTGGTTTATATTTCCTTCGCATTGATAAGTAAGTATAATTTTCAATTCGTCTAGTGCAAAAAATAAAATTTTTAGCAAAAAAAATTTATTTAGCAGATAAAATAAATAAATTTTATTATATTTCAATATGTTATACAATATAAAGCCAATCAAATTTTTTTTACAGAGTTCTTTTAAATTGACAGTTCTCACTATGATGTTCAAAATTTCAAAATGTATATACTTATTTTCTTGAGGAAAAACTTTAACTAAAAATAAAAGCTCTAAGAGGAGTTAACATGAAAAATATTTTTGCTCCATGGCGAATGGACTATATTTTGTCTAAAAAACCAAATAGCAGTAGTTGTATTTTTTGCTTAGATGGCTTTAGTAATCAAGAAATAAGTCTTGCTGAAGCTGAACGTTTAGTGGTTTATAAAGGTAAGGAGATTTTTATAATGCTTAATAAATATCCTTATGCCAATGGACATTTAATGCTTTTACCCTATAGGCATTTACAGGATTTTACCTTGCTAAGTGCCACTGAAAGCGCCGAAATGATGTTATTGATGCAAAAATCCTGCTTGGTTTTGGAAAAAGAATGCAAACCTGATGGAATAAACATGGGCATAAATCTTGGCAAAGCGGCTGGGGCTGGCATTGCCGAACATTTACATTTTCACATTGTCCCACGTTGGGAGGGAGATTCTCAGTTTTTGGCTGTTACGTCTGACACAAGACTTATTCCGGAATTACTGCCGAAAACCCAAAAGCGTTTTGAACTTGCATTTAAAATGATAATGTAATATTATGCTTTCAACAGCTGTGATTAATAAAAAATAGGTGTTTACTCAATGCCTTACAATATTATGCCCTTAAGGAGTTCTTATGCGTTACGTTAAAGCTTTGGTTATTGTTTTTCTTTTCTTTATGGCAATGATGTTTTTTGTGCAAAATCAAAACTCATTTTCCGGAACAGTTACTTTAAAATTAGATTTGCTGTTTTTCCCGCCCATGGAATCTATTCCTTTACCACTTTATTCAGTTATGCTCTGTTGTTTTGGTATTGGAGCTCTGCTTGTGCTTGCAATGCTAATGTGGGATCGTATGGCAATTTCAACAAGACTTATGAATGCAAGACGTAAAGCCTCCGGCTTTGAAAAGAAAATTGTTAAGCTTGAAGCTGAGTTAGCTAATATTAATGAAAAGCATGAAGCTGAAATCGTAAAAGTAAAAGCTCAACTTGAAGAAACAGAAAAACGCCTTGATGTGGCTATGCGTAGTGCTTAGTTTTTCTTTATATGAGCCAAAACCCCAGCTTTAAACTAACCCCCATGTATGAGCAGTATTTGGGTATTAAAAATCAATACCCAGACTCTATACTCTTTTATCGCATGGGGGATTTTTACGAGCTTTTTTTTGAAGATGCTGTCACAACAGCCAAGGAATTGCAACTCACCCTCACCAGCAGGAGCAAAGACGATAAAGTTCCCATGTGTGGTATTCCTTGGCATGCGGCTGAAAATTATTTTAGCCAAATGCTGGAAAAGGGTTATAGGGTAGTAGTTTGCGATCAAGTGGAAGACCCTAAGAGTGCTAAGGGCCTAGTTAAACGTGAGGTTACTCGCATCTTAACTGCCGGAACAGCCTTAAACGACACCAATCTACAGCCAAAACAACATAATTATCTGGCAGCCCTTTATTTACATGAAGATGGTGGTGCTGTGGCTTGGCTTGATGCTTCCACAGGCTATTGGACAGGTTTACAATGCCAAAAAGACAGTGAACTTTGGCAATGGATTTATAAGCTTGAGCCCAAAGAATTACTTTTGCCTTCGCATATCAAAGCCCCTGAAATGTTAAAGCTTAACAATCAAATTCAGGTTGTTTATCTTGGGGGGCAAAGCCATTTTGATGAAAAAAGAAATGTGGATCGCATATTGCAAGCCCAACAAGTTAGAGCCTTAGATGCTTTGGGGCTTGATAAGAAACCTGATTTAGTTAGGGTTTGCGGAGCACTTTTAGCCTACCTTGAACAAAACCAACGCACTCCACCCTCATACCTCTTGCCATTTTCCCCCCTTGACACAAGCACACAAATGCTACTTGATGAAGTAACAGAAAAAAATCTTGAGCTTTTTCGACGTTATGACGGTAGAAAAGGACTTGGAACTTTGTGGCATGAGTTAGATGAATGTCAAACCCCCATGGGTGGGCGCTTACTGGAAGAGAGTTTACGTTATCCATTAAAAGACATGGAAAAAATCACTAAACACCAAGAAGTGGTGGAACACTTTTTCCTTGAGCAAAAAAAATGTAAAGCCCTAAGAGAAAAACTTGCTTTGGTTTATGATTTGGAACGTTTGTCTACCAAGATAAATTTAAACCGTTTTTTGCCAAAAGATTTTATTGCACTGCGAGATAGTTTAGTCCATTTACCAAAAATTTTTGAAATTTTAACAGAAAATTGTGTGCAAATTCTTAGTGATGACGATTTAAACGGTAATAATTTACCTAGCTCTCTCGGGCGATTAATCAAACAATGGGACAACTTAGCTGATGTTACAAAGCTATTATTTTCTTCTTTGCAAGATAATTTGCCCTTACACCTCACTGAGGGAATGTTGTTTAAAGTAGGTTATAATTTAGAGCTTGATGAACTGATTGACATTGTGGAACATGGTGAAGCAAAATTAGCTAATTTATTGGCACATGAGCAGGAAAAATCTCAATTACCAAAGCTAAAATTAGGCTTTAATAGGGTTTTTGGCTATTATTTTGAACTTAGTAAATCCCAACAGCAAAACATTCCTCCATATTTTGAACGCCGTCAAAGCTTAGTTAATGCTGAACGCTTTATAACTCCTGAGCTAAAAGAACTTGAAGAGAAAATTTTAAATGCTTCTGAAAAACGCAATGCTTTGGAATATGCTCTCTTTCAAGATTTACGCAATCGCATTGCCAACGAAAGACCAAGAATTTTATTTATGGCTAATATTTTAGCTCAACTTGACTTTTGGCAATCCCTTGGATTTTGTGCCCACAAAAATTCTTGGATTAAACCAATTTTAGATGATGGCAACTCAATTGAAATAAAAGAGGGCAGGCATCCTGTGGTGGAATCTGTTCTTGGCAAAACTCACTTTGTGCCTAATGATATTTTAATCAATGATGAAAGACGCTTGCTTATTATTACAGGGCCAAATATGGCCGGTAAATCCACAGTCCTTCGCCAGATTGCCATTATTTGTATTTTAGCGCAAATGGGTTCCTTTGTGCCGGCAAGTTATGCTAAAATTGGTATTGTGGACAGGGTTTTTTCTCGGGTTGGAGCTTCTGATAATTTAGCTCAAGGACAAAGCACATTTATGGTGGAAATGATGGAAACCGCAAGAATTTTAAGACAATCCACCAAACGCAGTTTAGTAATTTTAGATGAAATTGGACGAGGTACAAGCACATTTGATGGTTTATCCCTAGCTTGGGCTGTGGCAGAAGAACTTTGCAAAAGAGCAAAAAACTCAATTCGCACTCTTTTTGCCACCCACTACCATGAAATGACCAGCCTTGAAAATGTACTACCCGGTGTATACAATATGAATATAGCCATAAAAGAATGGAATAATGAAATCATTTTTTTGCACAAATTAATTCCCGGGCCAAGTGATAAAAGTTATGGTATTGAAGTAGCAAAATTAGCAGGAGTGCCACAAAGTGTGGTGCAAAGAGCTAAGGAAATATTACTCAACTTAGAAAAAAATAAAGAAAAAGCCAATTATCGTTTGGAAAAAGGCTTATTGCCGGGATTGGAAATTAAAAATTCCGTAAAATTAAAAACCACAGAAGCACAAATCCAAGAACATCAAATACTTAAAGATTTGTCTAAAGTAGATGTAAATGCTCTTACTCCGCTTGAGGGGCTAAGACTTATTGCCCAATGGAAGGCTTTACTTAAAAAGGAAAATATATGAACATCATAAATACAAATAAATCTCACCTACTTATTATTAGCATTATTATTTTTTCTCTGCTTGCCTTGACCTCTTGTGGCCGAAAAAGCGCACCCTTACCCCAAAAAATCAATCAATTATTTTCCTTTCAAAATGTTTATGTCTATGCTGACGATGTGGGAACAATTACAGTAATGGGAGAAATAAGCGGGGCTAAGCAAAATGTGCAAGCCTTAGAACTACAGCTTGAAGGTTATGATGAAACTTGCCCCACCTGCCCATTTTTACCGGTGGAAAGCTTTAGCATAAGGCCTGCCGATAAATGGCCAAGTGGCATTCCAAACAATTTTTCATTCACAATTATGCCAACTAAACAATTTAAATCCTACCGCTGGCGCCTTGTGGGCTATAATCATATTTCAGGATTACCCGAAGTTTTAACCCCAGTGCTAAAACTTGAAGCTCCCATTGAAGACAATCGAGAATTTGTAGAAATTTATGTTGATAAAGAATAGTTAATCCATACTAAAGGATTATCCAATATAAACAATAGGCTATTATATTCTTCAGCATTGCATGGTTAACCAAGCTTCCTTTTCAAATTAACTTGTCCGGAACTTCAAATTCACCTTGCCATGATGGTTTGCAAAAAAATGAGCTTTGAGTACTTAGTTCATTTGGTTCTAAATACAGTGCATAGGCGTGCAGATTAAAATTATCTGTTCTTATGCCTCCATACTTATAATCACCAACAAGGGGAAAGCCCAGTTTGGCGCATTGAGTTCTGATTTGATGTTTTCGTCCTGTAAAAATTCCAATTTTTAGCAGGTAAGAATTATTTTTTTCACTTTTCTTTACGCAAGTTATTTTGCTAAGGGCAATTCTTGCCACTTGATCATTTATGTATAATTTTTGGGGCAATTGTTCATAATATTTTAATTGATTGAAGTCTTTAATACTTTTTTCACCCAAAAGTTTTATATTTTCCTGAATAGCCTTTTTTTCAGAAGAAGAAAGAAGTATTTGCTTGGAATTTAGCACTTCCTGCAAATTTAATGCCTGCATTTTATGGCTTTGTTTTGCTTGAAATAAGTAGTGCAAGAGGTAAAAGCTTTTATTTGGAGCTAAGTTATCAGGACTGTTCCCATTGATGGGGCTAACCCAAGCTAAATATTCCTTATGGGGTGAGGAATTTTGAGTCGGTGAGTTTTCAAACTGCATAAAATCAGATAAATACTTTAATGCTTTATAGCTTTTGCCAATTAGGACAAGTCCACTGGTTTGTTTATCCAGCCTGTGCACAGGGGCAGGGACAAAATTCGAGTGTTGATAATTAAACTTTAAAATCTTTGTTAAATCAATTTCTTGACCTGTTCCACCCTGTGAAGCTAGACCTGCATTTTTATTGATTACAAGCAAATGCTCATTTTCATAAATTTTTTCAATAAATTGATTTTCAGCATTGGGATAAACTAGAAACTTTGAAAAATTTTCTTGATTTTTTATAATCTGCTGGTTTTTTTGTTTGGCATAGGGAGGAAGGCGAACCAAATCACCTTCAAATACTTTTGTTGTAGCTGTGGCTCTTTTGCTGTTTATTCTAAGTTGCCCTGTTCTAATCCAGCGGTAAAGTTCAGCTTTCTCGCTTTCTAAATTTCTAAGAAGAAAGTTTAATAATTTTAAACCCTCTTCTTCTGGGCTTACTTTTAAAATAATAGCCATTGTTAAATAAAAATTAAAGAGCTTTTAAAGTAATAGGTTGTCCAAGGGCAATACTTATTAAATAAGCTGTATATAATGTGTAAACCATTAGTAAAACAAAACCCTCATAACGGGAAAGTATACCATCTTTTTGCTTGCCAACCTTAATACAAAATATAAATAATAGAGCAGTTAGTCCAATTACTAATAATAAATCTCGGTTTAGTACCTCGGGTAAAACCTCAATGGGTCGAACCAAACCTGCTACACCTACGCACATTAATGTATTAAAAAAGTTTGAACCAACTATATTTCCAATAACCAAGGAATGCTCATTTTTTCTGGAAGCTGCAATTGAGGCTGCTAGTTCAGGTAAGCTTGTACCAATAGCCACAATGGTTAACCCAATAATAATTTCACTAACTCCAAAGGCCGTTGCAATATTAACAGAAGCCCAAACCAATAAACGGGAGCTGCCCACAAGCAAAACTAAGCCGGCCACAAGCCAAAAAATAGCCATCTTCATTGGCATAGGCGCGATTTCTTCTTCCTCTACTTGTAAAGGAGAGTTCTCCCCAAGCACAGGACTTAAATCATTTAACAGCTTTTTTTCCCGCATACTATCCCTAATGGACAAAAACATTACAATTGCAAAAGCCACAAGCAAAATTAGAGCATCTAGTCTTGAAATGTGTAAATCCCAGAGCAAAGCAATTGAAAGTATGGTTGCCCCCATAAGTAAGGGTATTTCCCGAAAAACTACTTTCTTTTCTATGGCAATTGGCCTTATAAGCACAGTAAGCCCTAAGATTAAAGCAATATTGGCTATATTAGAGCCATAAACATTTCCAAGGGCTATGCCTGCATTTCCCTCATAGGAAGCAAGAGCTGAAACTGTCATTTCCGGTGCTGATGTTCCAAAGCCAACTATAATCATGCCCACAAGTAGGCGTGACATACCCATACTTGTGGCAAGGGAAGAAGCGCCGTCCACAAATTTATCGGCACTCCACATTAAAACAATAAAGCCTATTATCAGTCCACCGAGGTATAAAAACATTTTTTCTCCATTTTGAGAGCTCTGCATAATTAGAGCACGCTGAAAAATATTTTTTTTTGAGCCAAATATTTGCAAATAAATTGCACGTTTTGCGCTTATTTCTTACAAATTTTTTAGTGTTATTTAGTAAGAATATTCTTTGCTAACAGATAGCTATTATTATTTTCAGCATCGACTATTTAGTTAGTAAAAGGGGGGGATTAGGGAGAGGAGTTTAATCTATGCTAAACAAGTGAAACCAAGTTTAACTTTTATAAATTGTTCACAAAATCTCCCTTGGAAAAAATTTTCTTCCCCGAAAAACTTATTACAAATGAGAAAACTTTAAAACATTCCGGGAATATGTATTCCGCCTGTTAAATGTCCCACTTCGCGGTCCATATCGGCCTTAGCAATGCGGTTGGCTTCATTAATGGCACTCACTATTAAATCTTGAAGCATTTCAATATCGGAAGCAACTTGTGGATCAATTTCAACGGATTGTACTTCGTGGCGTCCATTTATTTTTACTTTTACCATGCCTCCACCTGCACTGGCTTCCACAATACGATCACCCATTTCTTTTTGTAATTTTGCCATTTTGCTTTGCATTACTTGTGCTTGACGCACTAAATCATTCATGTTTTTCAAGGTAAACTCCTTTTATATATTTTTTAGTTTTATATTTATTTGCTATTATAATCAGTTTTTAAATCATGGCAACGCAACAAAATTGCGTTAAATTCTTTTTGTAAGACTTGGATTTGCGGGTGATTATACATGGCTTCCATCATTTGACTTGATGAACGCCTTTTATATTCTTCAACGCAATAACGGATTTTCAAACTTCTATTCAAAAATTCCGATAGTAAATTTTCAACCTTGCTTTGCACGTTTTTTATTTGTTGCAAAGCTGTTTCAGAGGTAATTTTTACAATACATTCATAGTCATTGCATTTGGCAGAGCAAAAATTCATATAGGGTAAATATTGCGTGGGAAAATCTTTACTTCCACAAAATTCGATAAACTCGTCCCACTTTATTTCAATATATTCTCCGCTTTGTTGTTCAAGAAATAAATCTGCTTCTCCTTTTGGAAAAACGTCTGCATGGGCTGTTTGAGTAAAGGAGGTATGAACATCTTTATAATTTTCACTTAGTCCCTCATATTGACTTTCAAACTCGTCATAGGAAATACTTTCAGAAACATGAGCAAAATTATCAGCAGAAACTTCTTCAATTTTTCCACTTTGCGATGGAATTTTTGCTTGATCTATTTGTGGATTTTCACCCTTTTGCATTTCCTCCTTTAGAACATCTAAGGCTGATTTTTGGGCTAAACTTTCAGTTCTTATCAAGGTGCTAAAAACTGGCTGTAAAAAGTCATCTTCAGCTTCAAAACTTGAGTTTAAAATTACATCAGCATTTTTTTCTTCAACATTATGCAATTTATGTTCATCACTTTGTGATAAAACCAATGTTTCCCCTTCCAATTCAGTTTGCTTGACTTTGAAAGGGGTTACAAACTCCCCCCCTTGGCTTTCCTCATCAGGATTTACTCCGCTTTTATTGCTTATTTTAGCCAAGTTCAAATCTTCAATGGGTAATAATTTGGGCAATAGGGCTAAATTTAAAATCAATAATTCCAAAGCCGAGGCAGGCTCTAAGCTTTGTAAAATTCTTCTTTGATTATCCATAGTCATTTGCCAAGCTGCATGAATATAAGTTAAAGTGAACTTGGAGGCATGGCTTTCAAGGCGGGCTAATTCTTTGATGGGCATAGAAAAAGCTGCATTATGATTACTTTGTTTTAATACAAATAAATTACGCCAGATTGTGGAGAATTCCTTGAGGAAAAAACCTAAATCTATGCCATTGGACAATAAGTCTTGGATAAGGTGGGTTAGCTTTGCGATGTCTTGCTCATAAAGACAAGTTAAAATCTTATCCATCAGTTCAAGCCCCACAAGCCCGAGAACCTCACGCACCTTTGCCTCTGAAAGTTCTTCGCTCTCATCAAACATAAAAGCAAGGCATTGTCCAAGTAGTGACATGGAATCGCGCACACTACCACTGGCCTTTCTGGCAATAAGCTTAAGGGCTTGCTCCTCAAATCTTATGCCTTCATTTCCAAGCACTTTTTGCAAATGTTTCTCAATTTCAGCTTCTGACACTTGAGTAAATACAAATTGTTGACAGCGGCTTAAAATGGTAATGGGAAATTTATGTTGTTCTGTGGTTGCCAACACGAAAACAACGTGCTTTGGAGGCTCTTCTAAGGTTTTTAAAAGAGCATTAAAAGCCCCCTTGGAAAGCATATGAGCTTCATCAATAATAATTACTTTATATCGCCCAATTAGTGGGGAATATCCCACAGACTCCCTAAGCTTACGCACGTCATCAACAAGCCCATTGGAGGCACCGTCAATTTCCACCACATCTACAAATGCCCCTTGGGTAATCTGCTTGCAGTTATTGCAAACATTGCAAGGTTCAGCAATGGGGGAATTCTCACAATTCAAAGCCTTGGCAAAAACTCTGGCAAGGGTTGTTTTGCCAACTCCCCTAGTGCCACAAAGTAAATAAGCCGGCGCAATTTTATCCTGCTCTGAAGCTTTTGACAAAATTGTTTTTATGGTATTTTGCCCCACAACATCTTGAAATGTTTGAGGTCTATATTTTGTAGCTAAGGAAGCATTTGCCATGGCAATCCCTGATTTTTAACCTAATAAGATAAGAATTAAACTGTATATGGAGTTAACCAGTGTTGATATTTTGGATTATTTCCTTTTACAACTTCAAAAAAGTAATTTTGCAAAGTCTTAGTCACTTCTCCGGCTTTGCCTTCTCCAATCACTCGATTGTCATATTCCCTTACCGGAGTAAGCTCTGCTGCTGTTCCACTGAAAAATACTTCATCTGCACAATAAACTTCATCTCTGGTAAATGGTGTTTCAATAACTGCATAGCCTAAATCTTTTGCTATTTCAATAATTGAATTGCGAGTAATTCCTTCCAAAACAGAGGTTAGAGGAGTGGTTTTAATCACTTTATCACGAACAATAAAAATATTTGCCCCTGTAGCTTCAGAAACAAAACCTTGTGTGTCCAACATAATGGCCTCATCATAACCATCTTGCACTGCTTCTTGCTTAGCTAAAACTGAATTTAAATAATTTCCACCGGCCTTAGATTTGCCCATGTGAGTGTTCGGGTGTAAGCGTGCAAATGAACTGGTTTTTGCTCTAACTCCCATCTCAAGAGCTTCAGGCCCAAGATAAGCACCCCAGCTCCAAGCGGCTATGATGGTTTTTATAGCGTCAGCTTGAGGAAGTATTCCCACAGAACCATAGCCCACAAATGAAAGTGGGCGAATATATGCGTCCGGCATTTTATTGGCTTTTAAAAGTTCAACACAAGCATTGCAAAGCTCATCAATGCTATAAGGGCAAGAAATTCCTACAATTTTTCCTGAATTAACCAAGCGTTGCATATGTTCTTTTAATCGGAAAACAGCAGATGTTCCATTGGAGCACTGATAAGCCCTAATACCTTCAAAATATGAAGTTCCATAGTGTAAAGCATGACTTAAAACGTGCACAGTTGCTTCTTCCCAGCCCACTAACTTGCCATCACTCCATATATATTTTGTTGGTTCAAACTTAGCCATTGAAATACTCCTTAAAAAATAAATATTAAATATTACATCAAGCCAAGCATTTTACTTTTCATGCAGGCTAAGGTCAAGTTTAATTTATTCGATGAAAAAAGGTTCTTTCCACCAAACTCCCAATTTTTATAAAAACTTTTTTGCTAATTTTATTTGTAAGAAAAAAGAAAATTAATCATAAGAAGTGGCTTCAGGGCAAAGGATAAAGTTAATCACAAACTTCTTGCCAAACTTTCCAAAAATCAGGAAAGGATTTTTCCACCACATTTGGATTATCAAACTGCACCTTAGCTCCTGCCACTTGAAAAAGAGCTAGGCTCATGGCAAGACGGTGATCATTATGAGTATTAAAGGAAAATTCTTTATTTGAAAAATCAAGTCCAATTTCCTTTGTTTCATCTTTTAGTTCCATATTGCTTGTAGAATTTTCAGCTATATTTGTTTCTGCATTAATCTCTTGCTCTTCTGTTTGCTTTTCTGTTAGTTCTTGGCTAATCATTTGTGCTTGACTAATAGGTTTTTGCGGATTTAATCCTTTTATTATTAATCCATCTTCTAGCTCTTGAACTTCTACCCCAACTTTTTTTAGCTCTTGGCTTAAAGCAGAAAGTCTATCAGATTCCTTTATTCTTAAATGCTCTACACCGCTAATTTTTGTTTCTCCATAAGCAAAACTTGCTAAAACCGCAACTGTTGGCACAATATCGGGGCAATCAGCCATATTTATTTCAATGCCCTCCAAATGTGATGGGTGGATTGTGACGGAGTTTTCCATGGCATTTCCATATTCAATCTTAGCTTTCATGGCTTTTAAAATTTCTATCAAAGCTCTATCCGGTTGAAAACTATGGCGATTTAATCCATTAACACAAATTGAATTTTCCCCAATAGCTCCGGCAGCCAATAAGTATGAAGCACTTGACCAATCACTTTCCACTGTGTGCTTTCCGGCTTTATAGCCGTGTTGCATATTATTTTCAGCTTTGAAAGGGCGAACTCTAAATCTAATCTCTCCAGGAACTATTTCTTCAAGACTTTTCCAATCAATAAGCTTCCACACTTTTTTTTCTGTTGTGCTTTTTTCCTTATCCAAAAGACAAACATCAAATTGAGCACCAAAAGCCTTAATGGCTTGCAAAGTTAAACCAATATAAGGAGCGGAAACAACGTGGCGTCCACTAATAAAAACGGTTAATGGGCTGTTTGCTAAAGGGGCAGCCATTAGCAAGCCTGATAAATATTGGCTTGATTCTTCTAAGCTAATGCTTACTTCACCACCTTCCAATCCATTGGCGTGTAAGATAAAGGGTGGATAGTTTTCTTTTTCAAAGCGGAATTTAGCCCCTAACTTCCCAAGACAGGTGGTTAAACTTCCTATAGGCCGTTCATTCATTCTTGGTTCACCATGAATATAAAAATATCCACTGCCTGAGGCCAAAACAGCAGTCAATAAGCGGCAACTTGTCCCTGATTCCTGAACATCACAATAAAGAGGATCATTAAAATCAGCCTTCCCGAGCATTTTACTACCGGTTACATTGTAGACTCCGCTTTCAATTTTTTCTATTTTGGCTCCAGCTTTTTCTAAAATTGCAATGGTTTGCATTAAATCCTTGCTCTCAAGAACATTATGTATGCTTGACTGCCCTACCGCCAAAGCTGCCGCAATCATAAGCCGATGTGACATAGATTTTGAAGCCGGTGCACTTAGATTTTTTATATTTTTTTTTACCATAAGATTTTCCTAAATTTTTATTTAGAACATTTTTAATAATTGTTAATTATTAAAAATGTATAGACTGTTTAACATTTTAATTCATGGGATGAATTTTTTCTACCTTAGTTTCAGCTTTACCATCACTAAAATTTAGTGTTAAATGATCATGGACTTTTAAATCAACAATTGAGCGAACAATTTGAGATTGTCCTTGTTCATCAAGCTTTTCAGCCAAAAAATACCCTTTTTTCAAAGGAGAAAAAGGATTTTGAGCTGAAAGCTCCAATTCTAGGTTATTAAGCTTTTGAGCATGGCTTAATAATAAGCTTTTTCCTATACGCTGCAATTTTTCATCTGAGTTTTCTAATAGTTGCTCTTTACTTTGTAGAGTATAACTTAAAAGCCTATCCAAATTTGTTTTAATATTTTCTATTTTTTCCCCATATTGTATAAAGTTAGGACTAATATTTGCCAAATTTTGGCTTAAATACCCTATTTCAGCTATATGTGTTTGCACTTTTTGATTAATAAGGCTTTGTAAACTCTTATGGTAGTAATTAATCTGCTCCATTTGGCTGTTTAACTTATTTTGTGGAGACAAAAGGCTTAGATTTTTAGCCAATTGTTGGATTAAATTCTTATAATAATTTATGTATGAACTTACCAAACCATAAATACTACTTTCTAAGTCATCAAACTGCTGAAGCAAAACCTTGCGATCTTGCAAAAGTATTTGTGCCACATGGCTTGGGGTAGCCGCCCTAACATCGGCCACATAATCAGCAATACTTTGATCAGGCTCATGGCCAATTCCCGTAATTATAGGAATGGAGCAAGCATATATTGCTCTTGCCAACTCTTCTGAATTAAAAGCCCACAAATCTTCTATGGAACCACCACCGCGAATAAGAGCTATTACATCAGGTTTTTTATATTTATTATTCTCAAAAATGCCCATTTCAGCTTGTTTTAAAGCCTGAATTAGCATTTTAGGAGCATCAGCGCCCTGAACCAAACTTGGATAAAGATAAATATTACTTTTTTTGCCCCTACTTTGGCAAATACGTAAAAAATCATAAATTACAGCTCCCGTAGGCGCAGTAATTACAGCAATATTTTCTATTTTTTGGGGTAAGACTCTCTTACTCTGGTAGTCAAAAAGTCCTTCACTTGAAAGCTTTTGCTTGAGTTTTTCAAAGGCAATATAAAGTTGACCTAAGCCCGTTTCTTCTGCATATTCAACAATAAGTTGATATTGCCCCCGAGGAGCATATATACTTAGCTTGCCGGCGCAAATTATTTCCTGCCCCTCCCTAAGATTTGGAGCAAGGCTCGGCTTTGGCCCATCTTCAAAGACTTCCCCTGTAATGGGATCAAAACTTCTTGGAGCTTGACTTTGCTTAAACCAAACACAGTTTAATAATTCATCTCCATCTTTTAATGAAAAATACAAATGCCCCGAACTTGGCCTTGCGCAATTGCTAACCTCACCCTTAACCCAGATGTAAGGAAATTTTACTTCAAATACTTGTCGTATTTTGCGGTTAAGCTCTCGAACACTAAGAATATTTTCCATGATTTTATTATTTTTTG
>CAYJHF010000053.1:0-1555 GCA_964369905.1 uncultured Mailhella sp.
CCACATCGTTATGTGAAAAAATACCTTCTGAGGTCAGATCTTGTTCATCTTCCAAAAGAGCAAGCTTTATTACTTCTTTTGTATAATAATACCCTGTTTTTCCTAACTCTTCTTCCATATTTTTCAACATCATAATCCCCAAAAATTAATTTAGAAAAAAACAAACTTGCCCCATATATAATTTAGTGATAGAGCTTTGCAAGGAAAAATAAACTGACTGAATGTAAAATAATTAGTATTAACCTGTCAAATAAAAACATTGAACTAATTACAAGCTAGAAAGGGCGGTGTGTTATGGAAGAAAAATCACGCCAAAATGATGAATATATTTCTAATCAAGATGAAATTATAGAGCAAAATACAGAAAACACCTCAAATTTAAATGAGCAAGACCCTTGTGACCCAAATTACGAAGGTCCTGATCTATATCACCCTGCTGACTTGGCAGAACATATGGAATCCTTGCCCTTCGAGAAGCAAATCTGTATGCTATCTCAGCTTGATACGGAAGAAGCAGCAGATACTTTGGCGGAACTTGACCAAAGTACGGCCGGTGATTTAATAGAAAACCTTGATGCAGAAGATGCGGCAAAAATTCTTTCTGCCATGTCCCCAGACGATGCGGTGGACGTTCTTGATGAGGTTGATGAAGCTCACCGTGATATGCTCCTAAATACCTTAGAGCCAGAAGAAGCTCATGAGCTTAGAACCCTACTTACTTTTGACCCCAACACAGCTGCCGGGGTTATGAATACTGAAATAATTATTATTTCACAAGAAGAAAGTGTTGACGATGCAATTCATCACATCAGAATTGAGCTTGAAGACAAAGAAATGCCCTACTATGTTTACGCTGTTGATGATTTTGATAAATTAGTAGGTATAATTTCCCTTAGAGAACTTATGCTCTCAAGGCCAAAAACCCTCATTAGAGAAATGCTTTCCGATAAACGTGAGCTAATTACAGCAACGTATGATTTGGATAAATCTGAAGTTGCCAGAATTTTGAGCCACTATAATTTTTTAGCCCTGCCCGTGGTAGATAGACAGGGGCATTTAATGGGCGTAGTAACTCACGATGATGTTATTGATATTATACAGGAAAACGCCAGTTCTGACTTACTTGGTATGGTGGGTGCTGGGCAAGATGAAGATATTTATACTCCTTGGCTTGAATCTGTGAAATTGCGTTTGCCTTGGTTATTTATAAATATGCTCAATTCTTCTGTTTCTGCCTATATTGTTTACCTATTTGAGGGCTCTATTGCTCAAATGGCCTTTTTAGCCGTACTAATGCCCATGATTGCAAATCAGGCAGGAAATACAGGACAGCAAGCCTTGGCTGTTATGATTAGGCAACTGGCCACAGAAAAATTTGACAATAAGAAATCTTGGAAAGCTGTGCTTAGGGAAAGTAAAATTGGATTTTTTACCGGTTTTATTATGGCTTTTTTTGCTATTTGCATTGTTTGGACAATTACAAATAGTGTTACGCTTGGAATTGTGATGGGCGCTTCCTTACTCCTTGATATGCTCCTAGGTTCTATAGCCGGTG
>CAYJHF010000053.1:1565-13384 GCA_964369905.1 uncultured Mailhella sp.
CCGGTGGTTCTATTCCTTTACTTTTAAGAGCTATGGGTAGGGATCCGGCGCAGGCCTCCAGCATATTTTTGACGGCATTAACCGATGGGGCAGGTTTCTTTATCTTTTTAAGCTTTGCCACAATCTTTATTTTATAAATTATAAATAATATGAAGTCATTAAGATATTTTTTATGTGGATTGGCCATGGGTGCAGCTGACACAGTGCCAGGTGTTTCAGGTGGAACTATTGCTTTTATCACCGGAATTTATGAGCAACTAT
The DNA here is from genome assembly GCA_964369905.1 of uncultured Mailhella sp. GTDB lineage: Bacteria > Desulfobacterota > Desulfovibrionia > Desulfovibrionales > Desulfovibrionaceae > Taurinivorans. The sequence goes on from CAYJHF010000053.1 coordinate 1,827, forward strand.
TAAATGCTATAAAATCAGTAAATTTTCATTTTTTCCAATTACTTTTTAAAGGGAAAATAAAAAATGCTTTGGGATTAATTCCTTGGCGTTTTTGCTTACCCTTGGTTTTTGGTATTGGGCTTGCAATTTTTTCCTTGGCTAATATTGTAGTTTACTTGCTTGAAAATCACGAAAATTTTATTTGGGCTTTTTTCTTTGGGCTTATTTTATCCTCACTCTACATTCTGCTTAAGGAAATGGCAAAAATTAAAAATCATAAATATACTTCCATTCTATTATTTATTATTGGTGCTTTATTTGCCATTTGGATAACTTTTACAAACCCTATAACCCTTTCCCATTCAAATCTCACCATATTTTTTTCAGGCTTTATTGCCATTTGTGCCATGATTTTACCCGGAATTTCAGGTTCATTTATACTTGTGCTTCTTGGACAATATAAATATATATTACAATCTGTTACAGATTTTAATTTTGTAGTCTTACTGACATTTGCCTCAGGAGCAATTTTGGGGCTAATTTCCTTTTCCCACTTTGTAAGCTTTTGTTTAAACAAATTTTATAAACCAACTCTAGCTCTTCTTTGTGGTATTTTGGCTGGTTCATTGGTAATGCTCTTTCCTTATTATAATTTTAAACAAGAGAATATTTCTACCTTGAGTTTAATTACATTCTTAATTATAATCGGAATTATTATCCCACTTGCCTTAAATTATTTTGGGCAAAAAAAATAAGGAATATAAATGTCTAATTTTGTTCACTTACATTGCCATACTGAATTTAGCCTACTTGACGGAGCCATCAGAATTTCTGATTTACCAAAGAAAGCACATGAATTTAAAATGCCTGCTGCCGCCATTACAGATCACGGTAATATGTATGGGGCTGTTAATTTCTATATTGAATGTAAAAAATATAACATAAAGCCCATTATTGGCTGCGAAGTTTATGTAACCAAGGATCATACTGACCTTAGTAGCGACATGGCTAAAGTTCGCCACCATTTGATTTTATTGGCAAAAAATCAAATAGGCTATCAAAATTTATTGACCTTAGTTAGCAAGAGTTTTTTAGATGGCTTTTACTATAAACCAAGGGTGGATAAAAAACTTTTATCTGAATATAATGAGGGAATTATAGCCCTTTCAGCTTGTTTAGCAGGAGAAATCCCCCGCACCTTACTTGGACGCAATAAATTTATAAGCGGAGGAGGAAATTTTAGTGATGCTATAAATTTAGCCGCTGAATATGCTAAAATTTATCCCAATAATTTTTACTTGGAAGTGCAATCAAATACCTTGCCGGATCAAGCCTTACTAAATAATAAGATATATGAATTAGCCAATGAAACAAAACTGCCTGTTGTTGCTACAAATGATTGCCATTATTTGGAAGCAGGCGATGTAGAAGCCCATGAAGTGCTTTTATGTGTGCAACAACAAAGAACCATCTTAGATGAAAATCGCTGGAAATTTGATGCCACCGATTTATATTATAAATCAGCTGAAGAAATGAGTTCTGCCTTTATTGAACATAAGGAAGCCATTGAAAATACACTTAAAATAGCTGATGAATGTGAAGAGATCGCAATCCAAACCAAGGGCTCGCCCTATCATTTTCCCATTTATGAATTGCCTGAAGAAACCACCTTGGAAGATGAATTTTGTCGGCTTTCAAGAGATGGGCTTGAAGAGAGAATTGCAAACCACCCCAACAAAGAAAATATTGATGTAGAGCATTATAGAGAACGCCTAGAAATGGAGCTTGAAGTTATTTGCAAAATGGAATTCCCAGGTTATTTTCTAATTGTGCAAGACTTTATTAACTGGGCTAAAAATAATGAAATCCCTGTAGGGCCAGGGCGTGGTTCGGCGGCAGGATCTTTGGTTGCTTGGTCATTAAAAATAACCAACCTAGATCCCATTCCTTACAAGCTTTTTTTTGAGAGATTTTTAAATAGTGAAAGGGTTTCCATGCCCGATATTGACGTGGATTTTTGTGAAGATCGACGCCTTGAAGTTATTGATTATGTAACAAAACGCTATGGCAAAGACAAGGTTGCTCAAATTGCCACCTTTGGAAAAATGAAAGCTAAGGCTGTTGTGCGTGATGTGGGTAGAGCCCTTGGGCTTTCCTTTGCAGAAACTAGCAGAATATGTAAAACACTTGGTAATGATTTAAACCTAACTTTGCAAAAGGCTTTGGCAGAAAATATAGAATTTAAAACAGAATACACTCAAAATACCTCCACCAAAAAACTAATTGATATTTGTTTACGCCTTGAGGGGCTTACTCGCCATCCTTCAACCCATGCTGCCGGTGTTGTGGTTTCAGATAAACCCATGGATCACTATTTGCCCCTATTTAAAGGTAAAAAGGACGAGCTTGTTACCCAATATGATATGAAAATTGTGGAAAAAGCAGGCTTAGTAAAATTTGACTTTTTGGGACTTCGCACCATTACATTAATTCAAAGAGCCCTTGAAAACATCAAATTACAAGGAAAAACTCCACCGGATTTGGACAATTTGCCTTTTGATGACATGGCAGTTTACGATCTCTATTCTAGAGGTGAAACGGATGGCGTTTTTCAGGTGGAAAGCTCTGGCATGAGAAAATATTTGAGAATGCTTAGGCCAACTTGTTTTGAAGATATAATAGCCATGTTAGCTCTTTATCGCCCTGGTCCGTTAAATTCAGGCATGGTAGATGAGTTTTGCAAAAGAAAGCATGGTGAAGTTGAGGTTACATTTTTATTACCTGAACTTGAAGATTGCCTTAGAGACACTTACGGAGTTATTGTTTACCAAGAACAGGTTATGCAAATAGCTCAAATAGTTGCTCAATACTCCCTTGGCGGTGCTGATCTTTTGCGAAGAGCCATGGGTAAGAAAAAACCTGAAGAAATGGCTGAACAAAAAGGAATTTTCTTGGAAGGAGCTATAAAACAAAATGTTTCAGAAGAAATTGCCTCTGAAATTTTTGGTTTAATAGAAAAATTTGCTGAGTATGGCTTTAATAAGGCGCATAGTGCTGCTTATGCAGTTATTTCTTATCATACAGCCTATTTAAAGCATTACTTTCCTGTGGAATTTATGGCTGCCCTGCTTACCTCAGAAATTGGAAACCAAGATAAAATTTTAAAATATATGGCGGTTTGCCGTGATATGGGCATAGAAGTAAAAGCTCCTGACGTACAAAAAAGTCGTCGTGAATTTACCCCCGATGGTGATGTTATAATCTATGGTCTTGGCGGAGTTAAAACCGTTGGTGATGAAGCTATTAATGAAATTGTCAGAGCCAGAGAAAACACAAAATTTCATTCTTATTTTGACTTTTGCCAAAAAATAAACCTTAGAAAAGTCACAAAAAGAGTTATGGAAAACCTAATAAAGTCAGGAGCATTTGATTGTTTTAATGTTCCAAGAGCTGGCTTGATGGCCGCCATGGATAATGTAATTGCCAAAGCCAATAAAAAACAAAAAGAAAAGGATTCAAAACAAATGTCTATGCTCAGCCTTGCCCCGGCTGTTGAAGAAAAACCGCAGGACGGCATAGGCTTTACTTGTGATGAAGAAAAATTGTCCGATTGGAAAGATGAAGATAAGCTAAAATTTGAAAAAGATGCTCTTGGATTTTACCTAACCAGCCACCCCTTAGAGTATTATAAATATGACTTTGACAGATTAAATTGCATCAGCCTAGAAGAGGCTAAAGAACTAAGAAATAAAAGCTTAATTAGAACTGCTATTTTAATAACTGAAATAAAAGAACATATTACTAAATCAGGCAAAAAAATGGCTTTTTTACAGGTTGAGGATTTAACAGGCCATGGCGAACTAACTATTTTTCCAAGACAATATGAGGAAATTAAAGAATATTTAACTGGTGAGAATAGACTTTTTTATCTAACTGCCAGTATTGATTCCACAGATGTAGAGGAAGAAGACAGTTATAATGACGAACAAGAACTTGAAGTAAAGCTTGAACTAAAATTATTAGCTGAAAATCTAGAGCCACTTTTATCGGCTTGTGAAAATTGTGCAAAACCCATATATTTAAATTTTCCTGCACAAATTAACAATTTGGAAGAATTACAATTGATTTTACAAAAGCATAAGGGAAATTGTCCTGTACAGTTTCAAATGGAAATTGACGAAATCGCTTGCTGGATAGAACTTGGCGAAAATTGGCAAATAAAATCATCACCGGATTTCTATCGTGATATTTCTGAGTGGATAAAATCAGAAAGGCAAATAAACCTATAAGCATATTATTCAGATAGTTTTTTTTGGCAATATTTTTATTATGATAAAGAAAGGTTAGCTTTGATTATTTTTTTGGCATAAGGTTATATAGAGAGCTAAACATAGCCTCAAGCACATAAACAGGGTTGGTTAAATATTGCAGGGCTTCTTCAGCTTTAGATAAAACAAGGTCAGCTTGCACAAAGGAAATTAGTTGTAATGTTTTGCATAGTGTACAGCCTGTTTCACGCCCCGCAATTGCATCAGCCAAATTTCTTTGCACAATAATAATCAGCTCTTTGGCTAAATTATTTGTCATAACTCCCTTAGGACTTAATTTATCAAATAAACCATTTCCACTTTGTAAAAACCTACTAATTTCCTCCTCCCACTCTTTTTCGGCAAGGCTTTTTTCAGAGTGAAAAACCCAAGGTAGAGTAAGCACAAAACCACGTGAAATCAAGGTAGGTAAAAGATTTTGCCTTTGAGCAGTAGTAAATATAAATAAAGTATGTTTTAAAGGCTCTTCAAGAACTTTTAATAATGTGTTGGCAGCTTCAGTGGTTAGCCTATCTGCTTCAAGTAAGATTACTACCCTTTTGCTTCCTTTGCGTGGCGGATCCCCTACAGCAATTTTTAAATCTCGCATGGGTTCAACCTTAATACTTTCGACTCTTCCATCATAAACTAAGACATCTGAATGGAAATTTGCTGCAATTTTCACGCAGTTTACACAATTCAAACATGGAACTTGTAAAATATAATCAAGTTCTTTTTTGGCATTTAATTCCTTACTATTTACAACATTGCCCAAACTCTCTTGAAAAGTTTTATTATTTTGGCAAATGTGTAAGGCAGCATAGTAAGAAGCAAATGAAGCCCTTTGCGACATACTTCCGCCTTCCAAATGCAATAATTGAGGGGCTGAGTTTTTCAGCTTAACAAATTTTCGCCTAAAATTATCAAATTGTGCAATAAGGGCTAAATCATAAATTTCTAAAGCCTGCTCAGGGTTTAGATCTTCATTTTCAGTTTTTAGATTTGCCATAAAAAATCTCAATAGCGAATAAATCTATATAAATAAGCATGATATTTGAAATTAACGCCTTATGGTTTGATTTCTATCAGGACCAACTGAAACAAATTCAGCCCTAACTCCGATTAGCTCTTCAATTTTGTTGACATAGTTTCTGGCGTTAAGTGGTAAATCTTCCCAGTTTTTACAGTTGGAAATATCTTCATTCCAGCCTGGCATACTTTCATATATTGGGCTAACCTGATCCAAAGCATTGGAAATTTGAGGAGGAAAGTCAATTTTTTCACCATTATATTCGTAAGCAACGGCTATTTTAATTTCATCAAGCCCACCAAGCACATCAAGCTTAGTCAAGGCCATACCGGTGGTGGCGCAAAGGCGTGAGGTTTCCCTTAAAACACAGGCATCAAACCAGCCACAACGTCTTGTTCTACCTGTAGTTGCCCCAAACTCACCACCTTTTTTCTGAATATATGCACCCACATCATCATGTAATTCTGTAGGAAATGGTCCTGTTCCAACCCTTGTGGTATATGCTTTTACAATGGCTAAATGCTTGGTAATAAGAGAGGACGGAATACCTGAACCAACAGCAGCATTAGTGCTTACTGTATTTGAAGAGGTTACAAAGGGGTAAGTTCCGTGGTCAATGTCAAGCATAACACCTTGAGCCCCCTCAAATAAGGCTTTTTTTCCTGTCTGAAAAGCATTTGATAAAAGACTTGTCACATCTTGTAAATATGGTAATATTCTTGGTGCTAAGCTCATGATTTTATTGTAAACCTCATCAACACTAAGGGCTTCCATCATATAGAGGTTTTTAAATAAAATATTTTTTTCCCTTAGGGCAACTTCAATTTTAGAACGCAATAATTTAGGGTCGGATAAATCTGAAACCCTTATTCCGGTTCTCGCCATTTTGTCTTCATAACATGGGCCTATACCTCGTCCGGTGGTTCCAATTTTAGTTTTGTCATTAAGTAAACTTTCTCTGGCTAAATCAATAGCTTTGTGATAGGGCATAATTATGTGAGCTTTTGGGCTAATTACAAGGCGACTTGGTGAAATATCAATATTTTTTGTGGCAAGGCTATCAAGCTCTTGCAAAAAAACTTCCATATCAAGCACGACCCCATTACCAATTACACAGATTTTACCTGCATGTAAAATACCAGAAGGAATGATGTGCAAAATATGTTGTTTGCCATCAACAATCACAGTGTGGCCCGCATTATTACCACCTTGGTAACGTACAATAAAGTCCACCTCTGAGCTCAAAAGATCTACAATTTTACCTTTGCCCTCATCACCCCATTGTCCACCAAACACAGTCATATTGCTCATACTTCTCTCCAAAACTAGTTTTAAATCATTAACAACTTCTGTTTATAAATCTCTTTCTGCAAAGCGTCAACCATTTCTGCAAGTCCAAAAAAAAATAAAAAAAATTGCTTATTGAGATTGTCAAAATTAGAGAAAAGACTTATTATGTTTTGAAGCTTTTTTATATTGATAAAAAAAATCTATTATTTAATGATTATAAATTTGTAATTATTATAACAATTAGTAATTTATATATATATTTTTTAAACGTATAAACTTTAAAGAAATTCATGCCATGGAGGCTAATTTGAATAATTTTCCAAAAAACTTTTTAGTCTGGGGACTTATTGTATTTGCAATGATAACCCTATTTAACTTATTTAATGAACCGCAAACACAAAACACACAAAGTATGCCTTATAGTGAATTTTTAGCAGCTGTAGATCGCAGTGAAGTTACAGAAGTTAGTATTCAGCAAAGAGACATTACAGGTAGGCTGCAAAGCGGAGCAATTTTTAAAACCTATGCCCCCGATGATCCGGGACTTGTGGAGCACTTGCTCAATAAGAATGTAAGAATTAAAGCTGAACCACCTGAACAACAATCTCTTCTGGTTTCCTTACTTATGTCATGGTTTCCCATGCTTTTGTTAATTGGTGTATGGATATTTTTCATGCGTCAAATGCAAGGTGGAGGCGGAAAGGCCATGAGTTTTGGACGCTCAAAAGCTCGCATGATTGGTCAAGAACAAGGAAGAGTCACCTTTGAAGATGTGGCAGGAGTTGATGAGGCTAAGGAAGAACTAGCTGAAGTGGTGGAATTTTTATCAAATCCCAAAAAGTTTACACGCTTAGGTGGTAGAATACCCAAGGGTGTTTTATTGGTTGGCCCTCCGGGGACAGGTAAGACCTTATTAGCCAGAGCTGTGGCCGGTGAAGCGGGAGTTCCTTTCTTTTCTATTTCAGGTTCTGACTTTGTGGAAATGTTTGTTGGTGTTGGTGCTTCTAGGGTTAGAGATTTATTTTTGCAAGGCAAAAAAAATGCTCCATGTTTGATTTTTATTGATGAAATTGATGCTGTGGGAAGACAAAGGGGTGCAGGCCTTGGCGGTGGACATGATGAAAGAGAACAAACATTAAACCAATTACTTGTGGAAATGGACGGTTTTGAGTCCAATGAAGGTGTAATACTAATTGCAGCCACAAACCGCCCTGATGTTTTAGATCCAGCCTTGCTTCGCCCAGGACGATTTGATCGCCAAGTGGTTGTTTCAACACCTGATTTGAGAGGAAGGCAACATATTTTAAACGTACACACAAGGCGTACTCCCATTGGAAAAGATGTTAATATTGAAGTTTTAGCCAAAGGAACTCCTGGTTTTTCAGGGGCAGATTTGGAAAACTTAGTTAATGAAGCAGCCCTTCAAGCTGCTAAACGTGATAAAGATATGCTTGAAATGGCAGATTTTGAATATGCTAAAGATAAGGTTTTGATGGGCAAAGAAAGACGTAGTTTAGTTCTTAGCGATGAAGAAAAAAGAATTACTGCTTACCATGAAGCAGGTCATGCTTTGGCGGCAGTCAGTTTACCAAATACAGACCCAATACATAAAGTTTCCATCATTCCAAGGGGTAGAGCTCTTGGGGTAACTATGCAATTACCAGAAGAAGATAGGCACGGCTATTCCAGAAATTATTTGAAAAATAATTTGGTTGTTTTGCTTGCCGGACGTGTAGCTGAAGAAATTGTCATGGACGACATAACAACAGGGGCAGGAAATGACATTGAACGCGCCTCTAAAATGGCTCGTAAAATGGTTTGTGAATGGGGTATGAGTGATAAAATTGGACCTCAAGCTGTTGGTGAGCATGGTGGTGAAGTTTTTCTTGGTAGAGAGTGGGCACAAACTGATTCAGTTAGTGAATCTACCGCTCAAATGGTTGATAATGAAATCAAATCATTGATTGATGATGCTAAAAGCCGTTGCCATGAAATTCTGAGTACAAAAATCGACTTATTGCACGCCATAGCAGAAGCTTTACTTGAAAGAGAAACAATTTCAGGTGCTGATATTCAATGTTTAATTGACGGCAAAGATTTACCTCCTTTTGACATAAATGCCAAGGAAAATTCTTCAGAACACACTCCAAAGTTTAATAATGAAGAAAATTCCAAAAGCCAGATTTTTGAATTTTCAGAAGAAGAAAATACAAAAACTAATGAAAATAATCAAAAAATAGAGCAGGAAAATACAGAAGAAAAAACAGAAGACCCTGAAGAAAAAAAAGAAAATTATATTGACAAACAATAATTGAAGTTAATAACCCCAGCAAGGAAAATAGCAATTTTTTATTGATTGGGTTTTGGGGAGGGAAAATCCGTTTTATCAAAAAATGGTTTTTCTCTCCCCTAGAACATTTAATAATTGAGGTTTTTTTGAGAAAAGATTTTACATTTTGCACCAAGGATGGTGTTCTTTTGCCTGCTCCTTTTTATATTTGGGGTATAGTGAATTGCACTCCGGATTCTTTTTTTGATGGAGGGCAATATTTTTCGCCTGAAACAAGTATTGCTCAGGCCGAAAAACTGTGGAATGATGGGGCTCACATTCTTGATCTTGGTGGAGCGTCTTCTCGTCCAGGAGCAAAAGACATTCCAGCTGAACTTGAATGGGAAAGGATTGAAGAAACTATAAATCAAGTTTTAACTTTTACTAAACATAACCATACACCCATAAACTCATTTTATAAAAATAATTTTAACCGACCACTTATTTCTGTGGACACTTGGCGTACCAAAGTGGCTAAAAAAGCTCTTATGCTTGGCATTGATATAATTAATGACATTTCAGCCTTTAGTTATGAAGAAGATTTACTTGAGCTGATAGTTGAGCATAAGCCTGGTTATGTGTTAATGCACTCAAAAGGTAAACCACAAAATATGCAGGACAATCCTAATTATATTGATGTAGTAATGGAAGTATATGATTTTTTTGAAAAAAAAATGAATATTTTAGTACAAAAAGGCTTGCCTGAACATCATATTATATTAGATTTTGGCATTGGGTTTGGGAAAAACCTTGAGCATAATTTAACTCTATTACAAAATATTGAGCAGTTTTATAAACTAGGTAGGCCTATTTTACTTGGTCTATCTAACAAATCAATATTTCATGATTTATTTAACCTTAGAAAAGATGAAAGGGCTTGTATTACTCAAGTTTGTAGTGCACTTATGCAAAACTATGGCATAAAACATCACAGGGTTCACGATGTTTTGGCCACATCTCAAAGTTTATCCTTGGAATATATTTTAAAAAAAGTCCAGAAAGATTGAAATTAAAAAAATAATATAAATTTTAGCTTTTTTGTCCATTATGCTTGATTATAATATTTTTTTTGAATACAATCTTTTTCAGATAAATTTGTTTATGTGGTGTTATAATGGTAATAGATTTTGAAAACTTACACTTTGGGTGGCGTAATTTTTTTGATGTTGCTCTTGTAACAGTCTTTTTTTATTACCTTTTATATTTTGTAAGGGGTACAAGGGCTGTAGCAGCCTTACAAGGTTTTGGCTTACTGTTTGCTATTTATCTTGTGGCTAGAGAGTTGAATTTATACACCTTAACTTGGCTTTTAGAAAATGTATTTGGTTCACTCTTCTTGGTTTTAGTTATTTTGTTTAGCGATGATATTCGTAAAGGATTGTCTCGCATGACAATTAAACATTTGTTTAAGAAAAAACATAGCTTACACGAAACCTTAGTTCCTGATTTAGTGCAAGTTAGTACAGAATTAGCCAAGCAAAAGATTGGAGCAATTATTGCCATTGAGCTTGATGTTCCCCTTGGAGATTATATTCAAAGGGGAGTTCGAATTGATGCAACCTTTTCCAAGGATTTAATTAGCACCATTTTTTTTCCAAATACTGCCCTGCACGACGGCGCAGTTATTATAAATCGTGAAGGACAAATTATTGCGGCCGGTTGTGTTTTACCTCTTTCTCAAATTCCTGAACGTCAAAACTATGGAACAAGACATAGAGCTGCCCTTGGACTTTCTGAAATTACCGATGCTGTAGTTATTACAGTTTCTGAAGAAAAAGGCTCTGTAACCATTGCTCAAGAAGGGCATTTATCCAAACCATTAAACCCTGAAAGACTTGAACGAGTTCTCACCAATGTTCTCAATTAGTAAAAAATATTTTTCTGAAATAAAGCTTTTGGCTTTGGCATTTATTATTGCCCTTGCTCTTTGGTATGTTGTGGTTGGTAATGCTTCAATTGAAAGTAATCTAAAAATACCCATTGAATATAGAAACTTACCAAAAAACTTTGTAATTGTTAATGAAACAATACAAAGTATTGACGTGCAAGTTCTTTCAACCTCAGAACTGTATGATAGTTTAAAAAATAGAAATTTAAATTATAGAGTGGATTTAGCAAAAGTGGTTAACGGAGCAAATGTAGTTCCCATTGATATAAATTCAGTAATTGAGGGGGTTGATATTATTAATGTAAACCCTGAATATGTAGTGGTTGAAGTTGACACAATTATGAAAAAATTTGTTCCTGTGCACGTTAACTTTGCCATGAGCCCAAATGAAGATTTGCAAATTAGCAATGTTGTTATTTCACCGATTAGCGTTGAAATTTCAGGCCCTAGCGCTTTACTAAGAGAAATAAATTCCATTGAAGTTCCTTTTGATGTGAACTTAGTTGATGATGAGGGCTTTTATTCCAGAACTTTACAACTTATGGCACCCCAGGGTTTATCCCTAAGTGTTCCTGTAACCACCTTAAGTTTTGACGTTGTTACAGAAAAAACTTTAATTGAAGTGAATAAACCTGTAGTTTTAGAAAATATTCCCGACGGTTTTAAAGTGAACCCCAAAAGAGTTGAGCTTGCCCTTGAAGTTCCGGCCAGTAAGGTTATTGATGATGTGCTTGA
>CAYJHF010000054.1:0-13373 GCA_964369905.1 uncultured Mailhella sp.
TTGTCAAGATTGAATTTTTTATAAAAAAGAATAATATTTATAAGATGTTATACTATTAATATTGTTAATAATTTTAAATAAATTGACATATTTAAAGCATATTATATTACCTTAAAATTCACAGTCTTGACATTATAAACTTATGGGATAGAATGAAAATCATATTATTTTAAAGAGCTTTGATTTTTTTTGGCAAGTGATAATTATTTTTAGCAACAATAACTTTTGTTTGCAATTATAATAATTTTTTAACATACCTTTAGCTAAAAACTGGGAGAGATTATGGAAAAGAAAGAGATGAAATTTGAAGATATGTCCTTGTGGGAAGATGCCCAAAAAATGTTAGAAAAAGCAAAAAAAGAAGGTATAGAAACAGCTTGGGATAGACTAGCTCAGCAAACACCACACTGTACTTTCTGTGAGCAGGGTACAACCTGTAAAAACTGTGTGATGGGACCTTGCCGAATTAATCCAAGGGCAGCAGCAGGAGCTAAGCTTTCTCGTGGAGTTTGCGGAGCTGATGCAGATGTTATTGTGGCACGAAATTTTGGCAGATTTGTGGCCGGTGGTTCTGCCGGACACTCGGATCACGGGCGTGATGTGCTTGAAGCTTTTGAAGCCATTGTAGAAGGGCATACACAACACTATTCAATAAAAGAAGAGAAGAAATTATTACAAATTGCTTCTGAAGTTGGCATTGCTGTAGAAAATCGTTCTGTCAATGATGTGGCCAAAGACTTGGTAGATGTTTTTTACTCAGATTTTGGCAGTAGAAGAAAGGCTGTAAGTTTTCTTTCCAGAGTTCCGGAAAAACGTAGGGCAATTTGGGATAAGCTAAATATTACACCGCGTGGGATAGACAGAGAAATTGCAGAAATGATGCACAGAACCCACATGGGTTGTGACAATGACGCACCAAATACTTTGTTGCATGCCGCACGCTGTTCCTTAGCCGATGGTTGGGCAGGATCAATGATTGCCACAGAGCTTTGTGATGTAATGTTTGGAGTGCCAAAACCGCGCAAATCAACCATAAACCTTGGTGTTATAAAAGAAGAGAATGTCAATATTTTAGTGCATGGACATAATCCTGTTGTTTCTGAGATGATTTTGGCTGCCGCTCGTGATCCGAAAATGATTGCTAAAGCACAAGCCAATGGGGCAAAAGGTATTACCGTTGCAGGGCTTTGCTGTACAGGCAATGAAATTCTTATGCGTCAAGGTATTCCTTTGGCCGGAAACCATCTAATGACTGAGCTAACCATTGTAACCGGAGCGGTTGAAGCCATTGTAGTTGATTATCAATGTATTATGCCAAGTCTTGTTCAAGTTGCAGGCTGTTACCACACCCGCTTTATTGATACAGCGGAAAAAGCACGCTTTACAGGTGCTACTCACTTCACCATACATCCACACAATGGTAGGGAAGAAGCAGAAAAAATAGTACAAATAGCCATTGATGCTTATCTTGAACGTGATAAAAATCGTGTTTACATCCCTGTAGAACCCATGGATATAATGACTGGTTTTTCCAATGAAGCCATTTTAGAAGCTCTTGGCGGAACAGCCCAACCTCTTATTGATGCAATTAAGGCCGGAAGCATTAGAGGTGCTGTGGCTGTGGTGGGTTGTAATAATCCAAAAATAAAACAAGACTCTGCAAATGTTCCATTAATTAAGGAATTGATTAAAAAGGATTTACTTGTTTTGGTCACAGGCTGTGTAACAAGTGCTGTTGGCAAAGCAGGCTTGTTAATGCCTGAAAGTGCAGAATATGCAGGTGATGGTTTAAAGGCTGTATGTAAGGCTCTTGGAATTCCACCTGTCTTGCACATGGGTTCTTGCGTAGATAATGCAAGGATAATTCATCTTTGTGCCTTGCTTGCCAATGCTCTTGGGGTTGATATTTCAGATCTTCCTGTGGCTGCCTCTGCCCCTGAATGGTATTCTGAAAAGGCAGCGGCCATTGGTTTATATGCAGTGGCCAGCGGAATTTATACCCACCTTGGCCTACCACCTCACATTCTTGGTTCTGCCACTGTGACTGATATTGCATTGAATGGTTTGGAAGGACTTGTGGGTGCAAGTTTTGCGGTTGAAGCTGATCCCATAAAGGCTGCAGAACTTATTGATAAACGCATTGCAGATAAGCGTATTGGTTTGGGCTTAAAAGCTTAAATTACTAATATAATTTAAAGCCAGCATTGTTAAATTAGTTAAAAATGCTGACTATAATTAAAGCTTTCAGCTTTTTTGAAAAAAGGGGTGAACCTTTTGTGCACAAAGGGTTCACCCAGAAAAATAAACTTGCTCACAAAAATTTTTTGAGGTGAATTATTAAAATAGCAGTTGCAGGTAAAGGTGGAGTTGGCAAAACCACTTTAATTGCCTTATTTGCCGATTATTTGGCTAAACTTGGAAAATTTGTTTGGCTGGTTGATGCTGATACTTCGCTATCACTTGGTCAGGCTTCTGGCTTGGAGCGTTCTGAAATTCCAGAGCCGTTAATTTCTCGTGAAGATTTGTTAATGGAGCGAATTTATCCTGCTAATTCAATGCTTATGGATTTGAACCCAAGGGTTAATGATTTGCCTGAATTTCTTTCTGTTGCCTTGCCCCTTGGACATTTAAAAGAAAATAGCATAAATAATGATGTTAATATAGGTGAGAAGAGATTGCTAGTTATGGGAGGAGTGCAAGCCGGCGGAGGTTGTGCTTGTGCTGGAAATGCTCTGTTAAAAGCCCTGCTTGCTCATCTTGTGCTTGAAAGGGAAGAGTGGGTTTTGGTGGATATGGAAGCAGGTGTTGAGCACTTAGGTCGAGGAACTGTTGCTCATGTGGACTTTCTTCTTGTTGTAACAGAGCCAAGTATGCGTGCTCTTGAAACAGCGGCAGAAGTTGGACGCATGGGGCAAGAATTGGGTTTGGATAAGCAAGTTCTTATAGTAAATCAAGCGGAAAAAGAAATTTGTTCACAAATTCCTGCTTTAAGGAATTTACCCAAAAAATGTTTTTCTTTGCCATCTTTAGCTGCATTGAAAAAAAGACAATTAATTTCACCTTCTGTACTCAATCTTGTGGAAGATAGCCAAAAGATTAATGATTTTTTTAATGAATTATATTCTCATATAGTAAAAAATTAATTAGTCGATGTTGGAAAATATAATAACTATCTATAAATAAAGATGTTTTTATTAAAATAAAAACTAAAACTTTTGTAAGAAATAAGTACGGAACGTGCAATTTGCTTGCAAAAGTTTGGTGCAAAAAAAGAATTTTCAGCGTGAACTAATTAAATGGCAATGTTTTTTTTATGCTCACTATTTAGCTTGTATTTTTGTGAAAAATATGTTCTAATTTACAAAGTTTTTAAATTGGTGGGGAGCTATGTTCAGGGGCATAATTAAACTTATTTTAAAGCTGTGTTTTAGGGCTAATGTAGAGGGGCATGAGAATTATATTGCCGCTGGAGAGAGGGTATTAATTGTCACAAATGTTGGCTCTCTGCTTGATGTTTTACTGCTTTCCACCTTCTTGCCACACCGCATAAGTGTTATTGTTGATTTAAAATATTCCAGAAAGT
The DNA here is from genome assembly GCA_964369905.1 of uncultured Mailhella sp. GTDB lineage: Bacteria > Desulfobacterota > Desulfovibrionia > Desulfovibrionales > Desulfovibrionaceae > Taurinivorans. The sequence continues at coordinate 3,584 of CAYJHF010000054.1, forward strand.
GGTGGATGCGTCCTATTTTAGCGTGCTCAAATGTGATTGAAGTTGATTTTAGCAGTTCAGTGGCAAGTTTACAGGTAATTAAGGCCATAGAAAAGCATCAACGCTGTGTTGTTTTTCACGATAAAATATTAAATCATGACAAAAAGTTAATGCAATTGCTTGAAGCAACTGCTCTGATTACCATAAAAGCTAAGGCTTCTATTTTACCCATTAGAATTGATGGTGCAGCCTATTCTGTTTTCTCATATTTTCGCCACAAACAAAGATTACGCAACTTCCCAAAAATCACCTTAACTGTTTTGCCACCTCAATTTCTTGATTTAGAAAAAATTTCTAAAGATAAGACATTAAAGGAAGTCAGGAAAAAAATTGCCAATAATTTGTATAAAATTATGACTACATTAAAGGTTGAATCTGCCAAAATTAATATAAATATTGTGCAAGCCTTGGTTGACGCCATTGCTGTGCACGGAGATAAGTATATAATTGCTGAGGATCATGAAAGAAAGACTTTAAATTATGGCACATTATTTTTAAAATCCCACGTGCTTGGTAAAGTATTGGCAAGTAATTTGAAAGGTGAAGAGCGAGTTGGCTTTATGTTACCAAGTTCACTGGCAGCAATTGTTGGTTTTTTTGCTCTGCACATTGCCAAAAAAGTTCCTGCCTTGCTCAACTTTACAGCTGGTGTGAAGCCTGTGGTTTCAGCCTGTAAAACTGTTGAGTTAAAAACTGTTGTTACTTCAAGGCGTTTTATTAAACTTGCAGAACTTGAATACTTGGAAAAAGCTATATTGGATAGTGGAGTTAGGTGTTTATACTTGGAAGATATAGCGGCAAAAATTCCTTTTTCTGCAAAAATAAAAGGACTTTTAGCTTCAAAATTTTGTAAAGCACCTAAAACACCTGCCAATAATCCTGCAGCAATTTTGTTTACCTCGGGAACAGAGGGAAATCCGAAAGCTGTTTTTGTTAGCCATCGCAACCTTAATTTTAACAAGGAACAAGTGCTTGCCATTGTAGATGTGAATTCAGGTGATAGATTTTTTAATTCTCTACCCATGTTTCACACTTTTGGACTTGGGATTGGTACAATTTTACCTTTAACCAGTGGAATGAAATTGTTTATGTATCCATCGCCCTTGCATTATCGCATAGTGCCTCAACTTTTCTATGAAAGTCAATCCACGGTTATTTGTGGAACAGATACATTTTTTACCGGTTATGCTCGCTATGGTCGCCCCTTTGATTTTTGTAATGCTAGGCTTGTAATTGGCGGTGCTGAAAAATTGCGTGATTCAACTGTAAAAATTTGGAAGGAAAAGTTTGGTGTAGATATTTATGAAGGCTATGGAGCAACGGAAACTTCTCCTGTTATTGCAGTAAACACACCGGCCAATAGTCGTCACTCCAGTGTGGGTAGAATTTTACCCGGACTTGAATATTATTTAAATCCTGTGGAAAATATAGCCCATGGTGGAACATTATGTGTTAAAGGTGGTAATGTAATGCTAGGGTATATGCGCTCGAGTGCTCCAGGTGTTCTTGAGCCGCCGAGGGAAGATTTTCCTGATGGCGACGGTTGGTATGATACAGGGGATATTGTTGACGTTGACGATGAAGATTTTATCTATATTAAAGGTAGAGCCAAGAGGTTTGCTAAGCTAGGTGGTGAAATGGTTTCCTTAGCTGCAGTTGAATCTGCTTTATCTAAGCTTTTTGCAGGAATAATTTACGGTGTTGTAGAAATACCTGATGACAAAAAGGGTGAACAATTGGTTTTGATAATTGAAAAAGAAGAAATAAGCACAAGTCAAATTTCAGCTAGTTTTGCCAGTCAAGGTATTTCTCCACTTTGGGTTCCTAAAAAAGTTGTTTGTGTAAAGCAAGCTCCGCTTTTAGGCTCAGGTAAATTTGACTATGTCAGTGCTAAGGAAATTGCTTTAAATTCATAATTTAATTGAGAGGTGTTGTATGTCAAATGGTTTAATTTTATTGGTTGTTGTGCTTGTATTTGCTTTGTCTTTCTATTTTAAAATTTATAAAAAAACCAATGGGTTGACATATAATAGTAATGGTATTCCCATTGGAATGGAAGATAAATTTGAAGCTGTAATAAACCCTGGTGCAGATGGAAAACCTGTTCTTTATGATCTAACTACTTGCAAAAACTGTGTAAAAGTACATGATTTTTTACTGGAAAATGGTATAGAGCATCATGATGTGGCTTTAGATTTATTTAAAGGGCAAGCTAAGAAAGATGCGGTTGAAAAACTAAAAAGCTACAATGAACGTCTTTCCTTTCCAACCTTAGTTTTTCCTGATGGACAGGTAGTTATTGGTTATAGAGTAGAGGAATTGCGTAAGGCAATTGGATTAAAAGACTAATCAAAGCTGTAAGCAAAGGCATCAGCTTTGCGTGCCGTAAAGTGAGCCACAATTCACTTGTGGCGTCCACGCAGTGGAACTCGAAGCCAGTGTGCCTTTCTGAAAAACACAAAAATTGTGTTTTTCAGCGTGGACTAATTAGTTCTTGAGCGTGAAAATTTACTTTCAAAATCTATAGAATAAACCAAGAATGGAGAGATTATGCCTTTTTCCTCAAAGCAAGAAGAAAATAATTATAAAAAATGGCTTAAAACAAGCCCTTATGGAGCTTCAGCCCAAGAATTTTTTGGATTTAACGAGGCAAGTCAAGAGAGCATTTTAGAAATTTATAGGCAGGAAAAGGAAAACACTAAGGCTAAAGTTTTTCTACCATTTAATAAGGTTTATGGTGATAGTTTTATAAGTAAACTACCTAAAGAACTTAGTGAAGAACAACAAAAATTTCTTGCAGCTTTAAAGTGGGAATTTATTTTGCAAAAAATTGAACCCATGAATAAACTATTGGAAAAAGCCTATAATTTATTGGATAAAGAAAAAGTTGCAGATGCAATGAAATTACTACAAAATATAGCAGATGTAGGACACCCAGAAGCCTGTTATTTAGTTGCTGCTTATGCACTTCAAGGTTCTATAGAGGAAAAGCGGTATGATTTGGCATTTAATTATGCTAATAAAGCCATTGAGTTTGTTGCACACCCCAGATCTTACTTGATTTTAGCCGGACTTTACTACCAAGGTTTTGGCGTGGGAATTGATCGTAAAAAAGCCATTTCCTATGTTTTACAAGCAGAACGAAGCGCAGAGAGTGATCCTTCAGTCTATGTTATTTTAGCTGAGTATTACCAAGATGGCTATATGGTCCATCGTGATGGGGAAAAAGTAGCTCCCTATTCCCATAAGGCTGCGCAACATGGAGGGTAATTATACACATACTTTTTTTAGGCAGGAATTTTTTCAATAATTTTAATTTTTCCACTTAAGCATTTCTAAATTTATATAAGCTACAATGTAGAGCTCTCGTTCTTTAAAGTTTTATAACTTATTATGTATAGTTTAAAATATAATAGTAATTAAAAAATAATAAAAAATAAAAAATAAAATTAAATTTTACAATAAAAACAAGTAGTTGTATTTTTTTATACCTTATCAAATAAATAACTAGATTTTCAATATTATTTCTGATATATTTATCTAGTATTACAATTTTAACATAAATAAAAAATTGAGGTCAAAAAAATGCAACTATTTCTACATAAAATAATAGATTGTCGAGATTTTTTAAATGAATATAAGCATAATGATGAATATGTTATATTGGCAAAAGCTTTAACACATTTCATAGATTCCATAGATAACATAGAACAATTTATCCCATCTGAATGTCACTTTGCCAAGCATTTTGAAGAACTTTTTAGTAAGGATGAAATTGTGATAGAAGATTGCTATACCTTATATGAAGATTTGGTAATGATTTTTAGAGCTAAAATACTACAGGTTGGCAAAGAAAATATGGAAGATGCAGAGCTTGAACTACTAAAAAACTATGAAGACAATTTAAAATTTGATGATTGCAATAGTTTGCTTGCCACTTGGTATTTTCTAAAACTGCCGGCCTTGCTCAACAAGTCTGAATATGAAAAGCATTATGTAGGCAGTGGTTGGAAAAGATGGTGGACAGTTCAAATGCAAAATATATAATTTGTGTACAAAATTTACTGCTTTTACAAAACTAAACTAAAAGCTTTTGATAAATCATCAAAATCACAACAGGTGGCATTGTGAGGTTCTAGCAATTTAATATTTTTATAGGATAAAAATGGAACTTTTGCGCCAAGGGCAGCTCCTAGGTCGGCAGAGCTATCACCAATGAAGAGTACATCACTAGCTTCAAGTTTCCATTCTTTCAGGATTTGCAGTGTTCCGTCAGGGCTTGGTTTTGCTTCTGCCCTTTGCACTGTAATAATTGGATCAAACATATTACCTATTCCTAAACGCTCTAGCATTGGGTTTATATTACCCATTCTATTAGTATGCACACCCATCTTGCAAATTGGTTTATATTTTTCTAAAAAAGGAATAAGGTTTTCTGAAACTGTAATTAATGGTTCAATATCGGTTAAATATGAAAAATCTTTCATAATAATAGGAAGTTGTGAATGCAAAGCCTTAGGTATTATATGATTAAAGGATTGCTCTACTGTGGCCATTTGACAATAATCCCTTTGCTCTTCAGTGAGGTCTGGTAAATCCAAGGCATTTCTGAGTTTATTGTAAAACTTTAAATTAGCTTCAACAGAATCTACTAAAACTCCATCGCAATCAAAAATAATACCTCTTGGTATTCCTTGGTATTGTTGATACAAAAAATCAGCCAGATCTGTTATTTTAAAGCAGTTTTCATTTTCTAAGTCCATAATTACCTCTATTTCTTTTTGCTAGCAATTTATTTGGGATTAGAAAATTTAGCTTTTTATTACCAATTTTATTTGCTATTTCCTGATTATACAATACTTCGGTTGAAATTGTCAAAAGGCTTAATTCAAACTTATTTTTAATACAAAGTCTTTGAAATTCATCTATATTTATATTTTGAGTTTCATTAGGCAATGGGTTTTCAGTAATATTTTGTACAAAAACACACTTAGAATTTGTTTTAAACTCATATAAATCATTTGCCATTTCATAATCATTTACTATGAAATATGGGCAATTTTCCATAAAAAACAGTTGAGATAAAAATATTTTTTGCCAATTAGCCTGAAAATTAATCTTAGCTAAATCATCAGTGGCAAGAGCATGATTTTTAAATTGTTCTTTGTAGTCTTTTTTAGAATTTGTTTTTAATTCTGAAAAACTTGCATTTTCGGCTTGCTCTAAAATATCCTTACTAACATTTTCTGTAACTAGAGCTTTTTCCAGAGGATTATTAATATAACTTTGAATTTTTTTATTTTGCTCAAATATGTTTTTTTCCAAACAATATAAATCTAAATCTTGTTCTTCCAGTAAGTTAGCTAATAAAAGCATTTTTTGTATTGCAATTAAATACTCTTTTTTTTCAGGCTTTGCTAAGCTATGTGAATGTTTAAATGTTTGATTGGCGGTAAAGGCTGCTATATCATTTAATTCATCTTCTGAAATTTGATTTGATATTTTACTTTTTTGTAGTTGGTTAAATTTTAAATTATTTATTTCAGTTACTAATATTTTGTCTGACTCAAGATTGCTCTTTGTATCTTTAATAGTTTTTGATATTTCTTCCACAAAAATTCTCGCATTTTGATAATCCATGGGGAATTTGGGATCAGCCTGCCAAGAGTTGTTTTTTTCTTCAGGGTTTAATGGGTTAAAATAATAAAAATCTATTTCAGTATATGAATTTAATACATCTTGTGTAATAATATTATTACAAATATTTAAACTCATACGTGGTACAAATAAAAATGAGTTAGACATATATTTTCCTTTTGCAATCTTTGTGCAAGCTACTGTGTAAAGCTCACGTTATTGGTTTAAAAAAATCGGTGGGGCAATTACTAAGTTAGCTTTGCTTTGAAGCTTGCTTTCCAGCAAGAAAAAAATGGCATTTTTATTGTTTTGGTGATGCACATTTTGCAAAGTAATGCAGGGCAGAGAGCATGGTAAACTTTTTAAAAAATGTGCCATGTAATCTGCTTTGGCAACTAAATAAAAATATCCATTTTTTTCCAAAAAACTTTGCCCAAAATTTAAAAAAAATGACAAAATATTTTTTTCGGCAAACAAAGCATTTCTTCTCGAAAAGTCATTACTTTCTAGTCCTTTACCATGTGTATACCAAGGTGGATTTGCCATCAGTAGTTTAAATAAACGTGGGCTATGAGAAAGATTAGGTTCAATAGTTTTTTTGTCTGCCAATTCTAGATATTTAGCATAAGCCAATTTTTGCAAAGTTTTCTTGGCATTTTCTTCTAAAATAAAATCAAGGTGTATGGCCTTATAATGTTTATCAAGTTGAAAACTTATGGCATTTTGATTAGCACTTTCAACTGCTTCTAAATTTTTATCAAGCCCAAATAAAAAGGTTTGCTCAAGAAAATCAGGATAATTTTCCTTGATATACTGCAAAACCAAAAGCCCAATAACTCCGCAACCACAACCTAAATCAAGCATTAAAAATGGTGGTTTTACTTTTCGTTTTTTAGAAAAAAAAATTTCACCCAGCCTTTGATTAATAAAATTGGCCAATAAAACAGCATCACTGCCAAAATGATAATAATTGGGTTGGTAAAAATTAAGCATAATTTTCTTTCTCAAAACTTTTATATTTTCTCACAAGGTTTTGCTCTCTATAAATCTAATACACTCAAAATTAATTCTTGGCAATCTTAAGGCTTTTCGTTATAATTTTATATAATAAATTAAATCAGGTGATAGCATGAATGATTGGACAAAATATAGTGATTATGGTCTCTACTTAGTAACTGATGAAGCCCTTTGCCTTGGCAGACCAATTTTAGAAGTGGTAAAAGAGGCTGTGAAAGGTGGAGTTAAAGCTGTACAAATAAGAGAGAAAAACAATAATACTCGAGATTTTTTAGAACTGGCAAAGCTTTTAGTTAAAGAAGTTCAAAGCCAAGGTATTCCAATAATTATTAATGATAGGGTTGATATAGCCTTGGCCAGTAATGCTGCCGGAATTCATGTTGGGCAGAGCGATATGCCTGTTTTGGAAGCACGCAAATTATTGGGAGATAAAAAAATTATTGGCTTAACTGTTCCGAATATGGATATTTTAAAATTATCTTATGATTTGCCTGTGGAATATTTAGCAGTCAGTCCTGTATTTTTAACCAATACCAAAAAAGACACAGCGCCGGCTTGGGGAGTTGAGGGCATGAAAAAAGCCAGAGAGTTTTTAAATACTGTAAATTATAAAAAGCCATTAATGACAATTGGAGGAATAAATAAGGAAAATGCCAAAGCCATTTTAGAAGCCGGAATAGACAGTTTAGCCATTGTTTCAGCTATTTGTTCGGCAAATGATCCAAGGCTAGCCTCTGAAGAAATTTTGGCTCAGTTTCAATAGGTAGCTTTAGCCTTATTTTAATAAAAAACTATTTATATATAGTTATTATATTTTCAGCGTCGACTACTTTAGTTCACGCTGAAAAAGTCAATTTTTGACTTTTTTAAAGTAGGCATTCTGATTATTTTACATATTTCTTAGTGTTAAAATAGCTAACTCATTGCTTGAGCCAACTCTAACAGGTGCATAGCCCCAAATACCTGTTCCCGGGTTGACGTATAAAGTCATTTGATCCAAATAATAAAAACCAACCCTAAATCCACCATTTAGAAATTTTATCAACGGAAAAAGGAAGAAGTATTGGCCACCGTGAGTATGTCCTGAAAGTTGCACATTCACGCCTCTGGCAGCATTTTTATCGGCATTTTTGGGTTGATGCTCCATAAAGATAATGAAATCATCTTTTGTTGTTCCTTTTAGGGCCTCGCTCATATCAGGGCGGAGCATTCCTACAAATTTTCTGCCCTCTCGATCTGCTACAGCTGAAACCACAAAGTCTTGTTCATTATGCTTAAGCCTAATGTTTTGATTGACTAACACTGTTAAGCCCCAAGAGCGCCATTTTTCTATCCAAGGGTAAGGTCCGCAGTAAAATTCGTGATTGCCAAGAGAGATACAGACCTTATATTTAGCCTGTAAATTTTTTAGCTCAAGCACATCTTTTTCTATTTTATCAGGGCTACCATCAACTAAATCGCCGGTTATCAGAATAAGATCAGGTTCAGAATTATTTGTTGTTTCAACTAATTTTTTAATCCAATTGCCATGAAAGGTTGAACCAATATGTAAATCGCTAAGGTGGGCTATTTTTAGGCCTTCAAGCTTAAGTGGCAAGTTTTTTACATATAAATTTTTCCTTTTTATCTTTGGAAATCTTAATGCGTGTTTACCGCCTAAGTAACTAATTATAAGTGATAAAACGATGAAAAATACGCTAAGTTTACCATTAAAAAGTAAGCCAAGAAATGTACTTAACCTCATTTCAAATAGTAAAAAAAATGGCGATAAAAATATTATCAGCAAGTCATACATCATAAGAAAGCTTGCCAAAGTCATAAAAAAAGCAGAAAGTGCACCGGTAATTTGCAAGGCAAAGTAGGACATATGCGGGGTGAAACTAACAATATAGCGCATTCCTGTCATACATTGTGATAGAATTAAAAAAATACAAAAGCTAATGATTTTAAAATATACAGGAATATCAATAAAAAATATTAAATGTAAATAAGCATAAAGGCCAAGACAAAGCATTGTCACAGCGCTTATTAAATGAAATAGGCGAGTTCTACTTGTTTTTTTGTTCATGTGATTTTACTGAGCTAATACATAGGCTTCTAGGTTTTCAGCTGAGCAATTTCTACTCACCCAAAATGCGGCAGCCCAAATCATCAATGCGGTTGCCTGTGTGTCGTCAAGTTGTTTTAGCTTAGTTTCTAGACTTGTTTTACTGGCTCCATGTTTTTTATGTAAGCCATTTGTATCGCACACATCAGTAACTCTAACCAGTAAATATGAAAGCCTTGTGTGATCAGGCATAAGTTTTGTGTCTTTGTGAGATTCAACTATGGTTTTTAGCTCAGGAATTGTAAAAATTGAGCGAATGGAACCTAGGGCTCTAAAGAAAGTATCAACAGCCCACGGAAGTATGAACTCAGCACCGGCACTTTTGGTCCTAAAGTAATCTTTTAGCCATTTTTCTTGTTCATCATTTATTCTGGCGGCAACTTGTGGCATATTTTTTTCCTTATATACTGTATTTTTCAGTATAAAAATCATCTATGACAGGCTCATACTATCTTATTTATAAAAAATAATCAAGAAAAACTCTAGACTAATTTAATAAAAATATTGTAAGGTTAAGATAGGCGGCAAAAATAAGCCACAAGAAATAAGGGATAAGTAAATAGAAAGCATATTTTGATATTTTAGCAAAATATTTCATATTACATATTAAAACAATGATTAAAGCTAAAGTCCAAAAGAAATTTATAAATAATTGAGCTAAGTACCAAGCTAATGATTTGATTTTTAAAGTCTTTTCAGCCTTGCTTATTAAAATCATTTGGGAGGAAATTCCCATCATAATATAATTGATTGTCCAGACAATGCCAAAAATATAACCTGGAGGTGCAAATAATGGCTGATTAAAATTTGCATAAACTTCTGCACTATTTAGTCCACGTTGAAAAACACAATTTTTGTGTTTTTCAAAAAGGCACACTGACTTCAAGTGCCACTTTGTGGACGCCACAAGTAAATTGTGGCTCACTTTACGTCGTGCAAAGCTGACGCTTTTGCTTACAGCTTTGATTAGCCTCTGCTGAAAATTCTTTT